>NZ_JBNHER010000001.1:149011-175673 GCF_050015975.1 Dapis purpurea BLCC-M126
TGACTAAGAGTTGATTTTCACTGACACAAAATATTTGAGTGTATCTCTTTACCTAGAATTTCCTCAACTCACAAAAAATTTATTAGTTAATTAAGACTTGAAAATCTAACTATTGTCTATCTAGCAATAATTGAAAAATACACTCATCTCACTATACTCCCAACACTCCCCATCTCACTATCTGAGTTCTGACTTCAGCTATAATTAGCTGAGATCTTCAACAATACAAAGAGAAAGCTTTACCCCATGCTAAAAAACGACCCACTTTGGTTCAAAGACGCCATAATTTACGAAGCACCAGTTCGAGCATTCGCAGATAGTAACGGTGATGGAATAGGAGACTTTCGCGGACTCACAGAAAAATTAGACTACCTTCAAGACCTAGGCATAACAGCAATCTGGACTCTACCATTTTTCCCCTCCCCCCTCAGAGACGATGGTTATGACATTGCCGACTATAGAAGCATTAACCCCATTTACGGCAACTTAGAAGACTTCCAAGAATTTCTAGACGCTGCCCACGAAAGAGGTATTCGCGTCATTATCGAACTTGTAGTTAACCATACTTCCGAGAAACACCCCTGGTTTCAAAGAGCACGTCGTGCTCCTAAAGGTAGCGTAGAAAGAGACTTTTATGTTTGGAGCGACAGCGCCGATAAATTTCCAGAAGTCCGCATTATTTTCCAAGACTTTGAAAATTCTAACTGGGCTTATGATTCTGTAGCTCAAGCTTACTATTGGCATCGCTTTTTTTATCATCAACCAGATCTTAACTACGAAAACCCGGCAGTACAAGAGGCAGTTTTAGAAGTAGCAGACTTTTGGTTCAACATGGGAGTTGATGGGATGCGCCTTGACGCAGTGCCCTATCTTTGTGTTGAAGAGGGTACTAACTGTGAAAATTTGCCAGGAACTCATGTCTTCCTGAAAAAGTTACGGGCACATATCGACCAGAAATATCCCAACCGAATGTTATTAGCAGAAGCTAATCAATGGCCGGAAGATGCTGCTAAATATTATGGGAGTGGGGATGAATGTCAGATGAATTTCCATTTTCCTTTGATGCCTCGTTTATTTATGGCTTTGCGGATGGAGGATAATTTTCCTATTTCCGATATTCTCAAGCAAACTCCTTCTATTCCTAATAATTGTCAGTGGGCTTTATTTTTGCGGAACCATGATGAGTTGACTCTAGAAATGGTGAGCGATGAAGACCGAGATTATATGTATAAGGTTTATGCTCAAGATACCCAGGCAAGAATAAATTTGGGTATTCGTCGCCGTTTAGCTCCTCTTTTAGGAAATGACCGTCGGCAAATAGAGTTGCTTAATAGTTTACTTTTGTCTTTGCCTGGTACTCCCGTTTTGTATTATGGCGATGAAATAGGTATGGGAGATAATATTTATTTGGGCGATCGTAATGGTGTGCGAACTCCTATGCAGTGGAGTGCCGACCGTAATGCAGGTTTTAGTCGTACTAATCCCCAAAAGTTATATGCTCCGGTTATTGTTGACCCTGAATATCACTACGAAACTATTAATGTAGAAGCTCAACGGTCTAATTCTAATTCTTTGTGGTGGTGGATGAAGCGTTTGATTTCTACTAGGGAACGTTTTCAAGCTTTTGGACGTGGTTCGTTTGAACTGCTACATCCTGAAAATAGAAAAGTCTTGGCTTTTACCCGGACTTACTCTGGTCAACATATTTTGGTAGTAGCTAATCTCTCCCGTTTTGTACAAACGGTAGAATTAGATTTATCGGCTTTTAATGGTATGGTTCCTGTGGAGATTTTTGGTCGGACTAAGTTTCCCACTATTCAGGAAGATCCTTACTTTTTTAGTTTGAGTGCTTATGCTTTTTATTGGTTTACTCTACAGCCACAACAATCTTATGTTGAAACTTTAAGACCTTTGAGCAAACCTTCTGTTTTAACAGTTGCAGAAAATTGGAAAAATATATTTTCTCAGCCAGAAAATAAGAAGAAATTGGAATCAATTTTACCTAATTACTTGAGTGGCTATCCTTGGTTTGGAGGTAAAAATAAAGTCATCCAATCTACAGAAATAATTGAGGTAATTCCGATTGATTATCAACAACAAGAAACTGCTTTAGTGTTTTTGGAATTTCACTATACAGAGGGTCCGACAGAAACTTATTTAATTCCTCTGAGCTATTTAGGTCAGTCGGAAATAAGTTCTCAAATTCCTCCAGAAAAAATTATTGCCGAATTACAAATACAGCAACAAGATAAATCTGGAATTTTGTTTGATGTTTTGGGAGATAAAAACTTCTTAAATATGTCATTTACAGCCATCAACAAAAAACAAAAATATCAAGGAAATAGTGGTGTTCTTCAGGGAAATGCGACTGATGTATTGGCAGAGATAATGCAGACAACTACAGAAGATATTCAGCCACATATTTTATCTGAAAGACACGATAAAACATTAATTAATTTCGGTACAAAATTAATACTTAAATTATTCCGCAAACTAGAACCTGGAATTAATCCAGAATTAGAAAATGGCAACTTCTTAACAGAGATATCAAGAGGTGAAAATTCAGCAATTGCAGGGAACATTTCTCAAACAGCAGGATATTTAGAATATCACCGACAAGGAACTAACTTAATGACCATTGGCATATTAGAAGAATTTATTCCAGAAGCAAGAGATGGTTGGTCTTATACCTCTGATGCTCTGAGGGATTATTTTGACAGAATAATGGTAGAACAAGCATCTGTAAATGAGTTAGAAATTCCTGGGATTACTGTTAATAATGGTTTGAATCTTGAGATTACCGAATCAGTCTACGATGTCATTGGTTCTTATATTAATGTAGCCGAAAACTTAGGTAAAGTAACAGCAGATATTCATCATGCTTTAGCTTCCAATCCAGAAAACCAGAATTTTTCTCCCGAACAGTTTACACCTTTTTATCAAAGGTCGGTCTATCAATATATGAGAAACCAGACAGGTAGGATTTTATTAAAGTTGAAAAAACACCTATCAGGATTTTCACAAGATACACAACAGCTAGCTAAAAGTGTGATTAATCGTCAAGAGCGAATTATGGAACATTTAAGTTCCGTAGTAGAACGAAAAATTACTGCTATGCGTACCCGTTGCCATGGAGATTATCATTTAGAAAATGTTTTATTTACAGGTAAAGATTTTGTCGTTATTAATTTTGAAGGAGAAGCTTCCAGACCTTTAAATGAACGTCGCATGAAACGTTCTCTACTTCGAGATATTGCAATAATGTTAGAGTCATTTTATTATGCAGCTAATGTTGCCCTCCGGGAAGAAATTAAAAATGGCATGATTCGTTCTGAAAATATGCTGGCAATGGAACAATGGTCTACATTTTGGTATACCTGGGTCAGCATATCTTTCTTAAAAGCTTATCTTCAGAAGACAAAGTCAAGTTCATTCTTGCCTCAAAGCGAACAAGAAATACAGGTACTTTTAAATGCTTATCTATTAGAAAAAGCCATCTATGAACTTGACTATGAACTGACCTATCGTCCTGAATGGATAGAAATTCCTCTGACACGAATTCAACAGTTAGTTCCATGATTTATAGCAGTTTTCATTAATATAGAGTACAGATATTTGGGTTGAAAGGAAGAAGGAAGAAGGCTTTAGTTATCTAGGAGAGAAGGAAGAAGGCTTTAGTTATCTAGGAGAGAAGGAAGAAATTTTGTAGTCTACCTTTGTGAAAACCGCTATAATTATCTAGGGAATAGGCATTAGGCATTAGGAAATAAGGAAAAATAAATAAGCTGAAAACTAGAGATAGCAATTCTCCGCCTTAATGAGATACAGTATTTTTTATATTCCTATTGCGAGAGTGCCTATTTCCTAAAATCCAAAATTTACAGCATTTTTTTACTGTATAAAGTACATATATTTATGTTTTTAGGGAGCAGGAGACATGAGGAGATAGGGAATAGGGAATAAGCAAAAAATATTTGATAGTGGTGTATAGTAATGGCATGAGAAGTGTGGCAGGTGTAGTGAGGTATGGGAAGTGTTTGAAAAAAATATATATTCTCACCATTACGCAAGCAGGAAAACCAATATTTATCCTGTTAATTTTACCCAAATATTGTGGTTTAAAGCCTATCCTTTTAAAGGGATAATAAATAACAATTTTCCTGTTCGTTAATCCTCTCCTTGAAAATAAGAGGTAATTCTTAATTCTCAATTGTTGAACACATTAACCTGCAATATTCTGTATGTATAGCAATCCGCCGATTGGTCGTGACAGTTTTAATAATAGTTAATTTGAGCTTAAAACCTTAAAAATTCTGACTCCTGACTTCTAATTGCCATCAAAATATTACAACTCTTACAGCGCTTTTCAGTTGAGTAGACCACAAAACTGTTGTAGGAGTAATGAGTAAGGAGTAATGAGTAAGGAGTAATGAGTCAGTATCATTGTGGTTTATTAATATGAAAACCGCTGTAATTCTCAATTCTCAATTCTCAATTCTCAATTCTCAATTCTTGAAGACCCACGAGGCTAGCTGAGTCCTGAATGCTACTTCAACAAAGGGGTGAGTAATCACTTTTATTCAGTATAAAATTTTAAAAAAATGTATTTTTTTATACAATAAATGCCTAACTCCCCATACTTCCCACACTTCTTTTACATCAAAGGTAAAAAACCTAACCTTGAGAGGTCTCCTACTCTCCTAGTCAATAAAATGTAGAAAAATTTTTGATAAGATAAATTGTATTACATTAACAATTTATTAGGATTCATATCAGTCTTAGTATCAATAATATTTTTTGATTAACCTGAGCAGCTAAAACTTCTTAATAAAATAATTTTTACAGAAAATACTAGCAGGTAAAATTAATTGAAAAAAAGAATAAAATATTTAATATTGGATAGGTTTCCACTACTCAAAAATATTGCTTCATTATGTGGAACTATTACCTACTTAACCTGCCTTACTACAAAAGCTGAATTTTATTTATAAATACTCTCTAGTAGCAATTAATTAGTTCTCAACTCCATTCTAATGCTACAATCAGAATAAACTATATTAAATCAGGATATTAATTATATTAGGTGGATAATAAATCTCAAAATTGGACAAAAGTAACTGAACTAAGTTCTACTATGAAACTGAAGTTCGCAGGCATTAGTGATACAGGTAGTATTCGCTCAGTTAATCAAGATTCTTACTATATAGATCCTGAAGGACGATTTTTTATCGTTGCTGATGGTATGGGGGGACATGCAGGTGGCGAAGAAGCAAGTAAAATTGCTACAGAAGTAATTAAAAATTATCTAGTTAGTCATTGGCAGGATACTATAGAATCACCCCAGTTGTTAGAAGATGCCTTTATTCAAGCAAATGAAGCCATTATAGATGACCAGGAAGAACATCCTGAACGTTCAGATATGGGTACAACAGCAGTGGTGGCTATCTTCAGAGAACAAACACCTTGGTCTGCAAATGTGGGTGACTCTCGTCTCTATAGACTTCGAGGTAAAACACTAAAACAAATTACAGAAGACCAAACCTGGGTAGCTCAGGCAGTTAGAAGTAATGCTATAACTCCAGAGCAAGCTAGAACTCATCCTTGGCGTCATGTACTTTCCCAATGTTTAGGTAGGGAAGATATGGGTAAAGTAGACCTTTTACCTATGGATGTTCAACTGGGCGATCGCCTCTTACTCTGTAGTGATGGATTAACAGAAGAGTTATTTGACGAGAGAATTGCCAGTATTTTTGAGATTGCACCTATTTTAAATTATAGTGATGCTTGTAGAGATATTGCTGAAAAACTTGTAAATGCTGCTAAGGAGGAAGGTGGTCGCGATAATATTACAGTCATAATAGTTGCTGTTGATAGTTGATAAGGATTAACTACTGCAAATGACCAAAGTTATTGGTTTAATTAGTGGCACTTCCGTGGATGGTATAGACGTGGCTTTAGTTGATGTTGCTGGTGGTCAAACAAATTTACAAGTTGAACTACTAGCATCAGCTACTTACCCTTACCCAGAAACTTTACGCTCCCAAATTTTTGATGTTTGTGCTGGGATAGCTATCTCAATGGCTGAATTAGCTGAACTGAATGATGCTATTGCCCAAGAATTCGCTACAGCCTCATTGACAATTAACCAAAAATATGGTACTCAAGCACAACTAATTGGCTCCCACGGTCAAACTGTTTACCATCGTCCACCCTCTGACAAATTAGGTTATAGTCTACAGTTAGGCCGTGGTGAAGTAATTGCTAATTTAACAGGAATTCCCACAATTAGTAATTTTCGGACTGCTGATATTGCTGTTGGAGGTCAAGGTGCGCCCTTAGTTCCTTGTGTCGATCTTTATTTACTGAGTCATCCAGAATATACTCGCTGTATACAAAATTTAGGTGGAATTGGCAATGTTACTTATTTGAAAAATAAACTACTTCCTGTTCCTGGAAGTCAAAACTCAAAAGTCAAAAGTCAAAAACAAGAGGAAGTAGTAACAACTTTAGTTCCTTCTCAAGCAGTTTTAGGTTGGGACACAGGACCAAGTAATACATTATTAGATTTAGCAGTACAACATCTTTCTCAAGGAAGTCAAACTTACGATAAAAATGGAGAATGGGCGGCTAGTGGGATACCATGCCAAGAGTTAGTAGAAAAATGGTTAAAACAAGATTTTTTCCAACAGAAGCCCCCAAAATCTACAGGTAGAGAATTATTTGGGAAAGACTATTTATGTAATTGTCTTACCGATGCAGAAAAATATAATTTGAGTTCTCCTGATATACTGGCAACTCTCACAGAATTAACAGCAGCTTCAATTAATCATAGCTATAGAAATTTCTTACCAAATTTACCAGATCAAATATTATTATGTGGTGGTGGTAGCCATAACTTATATTTAAAAGAAAGGATAGAGAAATTATTAGCACCAATACCAGTAATGACCACTGCTGAAGTAGGTGTAGATGTAGATTTTAAAGAAGCAATAGCCATGGCAGTTTTAGCCTATTGGCGCTATTTAGAAATTCCCTGTAATTTACCGGAAGTTACAGGAGCAAAAGCTAAAGTCATGTTAGGAGAAATTTATCAACCAATTAAATCAATAGGGAATAGGTAGTGTGGTAAGTGTGGGAAATAGTACTAATTCCCAGAAATTATAATATCAGTAGCTTTAACGACTCTCCAACACTCAAAAATAGACAAGTTTTGGTGAATTTTCCTATCCTCCTATTCTCTCATCTCCCATTTTACCTAAATCATTAACTTATGATACTTTGAAAT
The DNA here is from genome assembly GCF_050015975.1 of Dapis purpurea BLCC-M126. Classification (NCBI taxonomy): domain Bacteria; kingdom Bacillati; phylum Cyanobacteriota; class Cyanophyceae; order Oscillatoriales; family Microcoleaceae; genus Dapis; species Dapis purpurea. Next base: position 156,297 of record NZ_JBNHER010000001.1, read on the forward strand.
AGTCCTGGTAGGGAGTAGGGAATAGGAAACTGCTGTAACATAAACGGCTGAACAATGAATAAAACCAATTATTTTCAAAGACTATCCCAATATAATTAATGGATGGATGAAGGAACAAATATACATATACATAGCTTGTGAATCAATACCCTATGCAGTAAGTATGGAAGATAAAGGAGCATCTTTTAATTCCATTCATGGTACATTGAACCATATTTTATTAGCAGATCAACTGTGGTTAAGTCGCTTCAAAAATTATCCCTTTGAGATAAAATCATTAAGACAAGAATTAATTGCTGAGTTTAACTTATTGTGGCAAGAGCGTCAAACAAATGATGGATAAATTCAGAAATATATAGATTCATTAAAAGAAGAAAAGTTAGCATAATCTTTAAATTTTACAAGTAGGTCTCAACAACGAGAATGTAAATTTCCATTGTGGCATTTACTTCTGCATTTTTTTAACCATCAAACCCATCATCGCGGTTAACTTACTACTTTAATCAGTCAATGGGGTAAAGATTTTGGAGTAACAGATTTATTATGGTTACCAGGGATAAAATTGTAGAAGTATCTATCAATTTGTTAATAGTTTTAGGGATGATTAGTTATTTCTTTGTTACAAGAAGCACTTTAGCTAACTCGCTAAACAAACCAAGGGCAAGTTTACCCTTGGCTTGAGAAATAAAGTAAATGCTCAATAAACCTCATTCCGTTAAGCTCCTAAAAATTCTGCCGAATAAAAAATATGAATTATACCGAAATTACCATCACCCTCAAACTATTTGCAGCCTACCAAGAAGCCTACAAAGTTCCCGAACTCCAACTAACTCTCTCTCCAGGAACAAAAGTATCCCAACTTCTAGAAAACATCATCAGTGAACACCCCGAACTAGAAAAGTGGCGAAATGTCACCAAGTTTGGTATCAACCTCAACTTTGTCTCACCAGAAACCATCCTTAAAGACGGTGACGAAGTAGTCCTTATTCCTCCAGTAAGTGGTGGCCTCAACAGCTTTAGAATTTAGATATTTTTTTTAGAAAATATAATTTCTTGCCCATCTAGCAATGGGCTACAGATATAAAGATGAATTTTTACCATCAAATGCTACATTTAATAATCAAAATATAATTAATAGAAAAATGGTGAAAAAATATTTTGATTATTTTCTAAGATATTAATCAAAATTGAGATAAAAAGAACAAAAAATATAGCGCTACGCATTTAGATGTATACATTAATAAATTATTAAAATCACTCATATTATTACTTTGAACTTGTACATAACACTATAGTTATAAAAACTATTTTACTTTTAAACAAAAGCTTCAAAAAAATATTGTAGCTATTATCAAAATCAGCATATAAACAACCTAATTAACTCATATATTAGTAGAATTAACTACCAAAAAAGAGAATTTATATGTAGCACTTAATATTGGAAAAATCTATTTAAATCAATCCCGACTATTTTTGTCGGGTATGGTTGACTGTGATTTTTACCCATGCTACTATCGAAAAAATGCTGAACAGTTCTGAGAAAAGAAGTAGGGAGTAAAGACCATGACCCAGGCAAAAACAACTCACAATCAAATCCACAGCACAAATACAGCTATAGAAAATCTCAAGTGCAAAGAATGTGGAGAAGAATATGCTTTAGAAGCCAAACATATATGTGAAGATGTATGCTTCGGTCCTTTAGAAGTAAAATATGACTATGAAAAACTCAGTCAAACAGTGAGTCGCGCAACAATTGAAGCAGGTCCTAACTCTATCTGGCGTTATCGTCACTTCCTACCAGTAACAACAGACAACGTTATAGATGTAGGAACAGGGATGACCCCCCTCGTAAAATCAGAACGTTTAGCCCGTCGCCTAGGTCTGAAAAATCTCTACATTAAAAATGATGCGGTAAATATGCCTACCCTCAGTTTCAAAGATAGGGTAGTATCAGTGGCTCTGAGTCGTGCTAGAGAATTAGGTTTCTCCACAGTATCCTGTGCAAGTACAGGCAACCTAGCCAACTCTACCGCAGCGATCGCCGCTAAGGCAGGTTTAGAATGTTGTGTATTTATTCCTGCTGACTTAGAAGCAGGTAAAGTTCTCGGTACTCTCATTTACAACCCAACAGTTATGGCAGTTAAAGGGAACTACGACCAAGTAAACCGCCTCTGTTGCGAAGTAGCAAATACTTACGGTTGGGGTTTCGTAAATATTAACCTCCGCCCTTACTATTCTGAAGGTTCAAAAACTCTTGGTTTTGAAGTTGCCGAACAACTAGGATGGAAACTTCCAGATCATGTGGTTGCTCCTATTGCCTCCGGTTCCCTCTACACCAAAATTTATAAAGGGTTCCAAGAATTTGTCAAAGTAGGTTTGGTTGAAGATAAAGCAGTTCGTTTTAGTGGAGCGCAAGCTGAAGGTTGTTCTCCAGTAGCTCAAGCATTTAAAGAAGGCCGTGATTTTATTACCCCAGTGAAACCTAATACTATTGCCAAGTCAATTGCTATTGGGAACCCTGCCGATGGTATCTACGCATTAGAAGTAGCTCGTAAAACAAACGGGAATATTGAATCTGTCACTGATGCTGAAATTATTGAAGGTATCAAGTTATTAGCAGAAACAGAAGGTATCTTTACCGAAACAGCAGGTGGTACAACTATTGCCGTATTGAAAAAATTAGCAGAAGCAGGTAAAATTGACCCTGAAGAAACTACTGTTGCTTATATTACAGGTAATGGCTTGAAGACTCAAGAAGCAGTACAAGGTGAAATTGGCGAACCTCTAACAATAGATGCAAAGTTGGATAGTTTTGAGAGAGCTTGGGAACGCGCTCAAACATTAGACCGTCTTGACTGGCAACAAGTTTTGGTTTAATTTTTCTCGTAGGGGTTTGGTCTCCAAACCCTCCATAAAACTTTTAAGGCTTATAGTCTAAGTTTAGAAATATAATTTTTTCCTTAAAAATTGGCAGTTATTTCCTGAGCAATCTCTAGAATTAATATTTACAAATAATTATCGTCAACTATTAGCTACACAAATAAATTACTAAGTTATGGCAGTTACAGTTTTAATTCCTACCCCACTACAAAAATTCACTAAAGAGCAAGCAAAAATTGAATGTGGCGGTGGTAACATCTCAGAATTAATAGAATCTCTAGAAACAAATTTTCCAGGGATTAAAAAAAGTCTCTGTGATGACCAAGGCGAACCCAGGAGATTTTTAAACTTCTACGTCAACAGTGAAGATATTCGATTTTTAGAAGGAACAAAGACATCTTTGAAAGATGGAGATGAAGTTAGTATTGTTCCTGCTGTTGCTGGTGGTTAAATAAGTTTGGAAAAAAAGGGTTTTTGAGAATCTAAGTTTTTTAAAATTACTCATCAGTTTCTAAAAATCACTTCAATCAATTTACTCGATAAGGATGTGTTAAATAAGTTTAACGCATCCTTCAATTTTTAAACTCATATATTTTTGTCATCTTTTGAGTGGTTTCCACAGTTTAAATTCTTGATAGTAGCAGAGCAGATATAATAGAAAAAGTCGGTTTTTTTGAAATATATTTAAAGTATTATGTACGTTCTCCACGATAGTCCAAATGCTGATTTATCTCACATTCAGGCCATTGGATAGATTGAAGAAGGTTTTGCCTTGTTTGATTATGTCCGTATCAAGCAACAAAATGGAAAAACATGGATTGGACAAATAACTCAGCCAAATCAAAATATTTCAACAATAGGCAATAGGCTCGATCCGACAATCCTACATGGCCTCCAACTAATGCAGCCCCATACAAATGTTCAATCTGTTGAATCTGTACAAGTTTTTGACATACTTATTCTTGGACAATATGATGAACGTCAACTCCTTACCCCGCGTATTAGACCCTTGCCAGGATCAGTGGTTAGTAGACTTGATGCCAAAGACACTATTAAAGTTATAGGGATTCCTCAACTTATTTTTGACACCGATGGTACTACCAATGTCATAGGTGAGCTTCTCAACGCAGAAAATGTACCTCTATGTATTGATGTGGAAAAATTTAACTATCACATTATGGTTGCTGGTGGTACAGGTTCAGGAAAATCAAACGTTGCAGCTAATTTAATTGACCAAGCATTAAAATTTGGTAAATGGGTCTTACTTCATGATGCTAAACCTGATTATGCTTTTGTTGATCGCCCAAATACAGATTCTAATACTAACGTACAAGTTAGTTGGGAAAGTTTTAGAAAGTATCAATTAGAGCCACATCGTGCTACTGATGTAATTCGTGTCGGGTTTGCAGGTAAATGCGATCCAGATAATGTTCATACTGTAGTAGGGTTTCATGCTTCAGATTTTTCCTCAGAGATGTTAGCAGGATTATTATTTACAGGAGGTAATGAACAACTACAATTTGAAGCATTTGCCAGCGCGGCTGAAAATCTTAAACAAAAAATATACGATCCTCATGATCAACGTCAAAGCTACTCACTAATGCTCCTGAATTAGAAAAAGGAGAAGTTGCTGCTGTGGATGGTACAACAGCACTTCCCATGCAAATGTATTCTGCGGGACAAGCGCTGTGCGTTGGGATTGGCAGTATTTCCCATCGTAGACCAATGCAAGATACTTTACATTATTGGTCAAGCAAAATGTTTCTTTCCGAAGCTAGAGATTCAAATGACTTTTTAGCCAGAGAACAACAAGGACTCTATGGTATTTCTCAAACCGCTTATCTTAGATATTTTGAAGTCAAACATGGAATAGAAATTCAGGAACCATACATATTATTTGATGGAACTTTAGTTTATGAATGGCTGGTTGCTATTCAGGAAGGAGTTGATTTATATAAAGACCTTTTTGACACTGGTAAGAAGTGCATGGGGATAATTAAGAGCTTGAATGCTAATCCTTTATTTGCTAAATTCGCTCGTGCTCTTTATACGGGCGAAGTTTATATAATAGAAACCCTAGAAGACCATTTAAACCAAAGTAATGCTCCAAACAAAAATCAAGGTGAAAGATCCACTCGTTACGCTTTACCTGAGTTTCGGAATAATATTGCATCAAAAATACTCAGGGGTATTTTCAAACCTAGAAACAAAACATTTGGTTTTGAAGTTCATCAAGACCATTTAGAAGATATGCTTAGGATTATGGCTGCTGACTGTCAATTAAATAATGCTGGTCACGAAATACCATTTTTACTAAATCGTGTTGATGAGGAAGTTCGGAAAAATTTCAGTCCAAAAATTTTAAGAGATAGAATTTCGGTCAAGATGGCTACTTACAGTGAACAATTATTTTTTGGAGAAGTAGATGAACATTACTTTCGGAAAGCATCATTTTGAAACAAGTCCTGTGGAATGATAAAAGTTGTTGTATGATTTAAGTAAACCCGAATAACTGCTACAGCATCTGTAAGGTTAGACCTTCCAGTCTTCATAAAAGTAACCGCTGAGGAATTGTTCTAAATTAAGTAAAAAAGTGTAGAAACCGGGTTTGTTTTCAATGCCCCACCATACTAACATCTACCTCCCACAAACCCGGTTTATCATAACACTCCAATATAGCAGTCAGAGTTAAAGTTTTGAGCCGATAAAATCTTACTTTTAACTTCTAACTTCTGACTTCTGACTTCTGAATTCTCAAGATGCTACTTTAGCAGTTGATCTGCGTCGTCGTCTGCCCACTGGTTTAACTGTAATCTCTTTTGCATCTTCTGCATCTGGAATTTGCATCAAGAACACTAACAAAGGCTGACCTTGAAATTCTCGTCTTAACATTCGCTGAATACTACATTCAAGCTCATTTTGCAACCCAGACCAATTAACTTGAGTATTGTTATGAACATTCGACTTCGCATACTCAGGCCAGTAATTAGTCAAACTTTTTTCTAATGTCTTGGTAACTAGTTCTTGCAATTGTGCTTTTTCAACGGAACTTACAACACCACGCAAATGTAACTGAGGCTTACCAATCAATTTACCATCAAAACTAACTGCTAATGCTACAGTAACAACACCATCCTCTGCTAGTTGTTGCCTTTCCTTGAGGATATTGTCTTCAACCATACCGGAACGGGAAGAGTCTACCAATTCAATACCGGAAGATACCTTATCTGCTAAACGGATAGAGTCTTGAGTCAGTTCTACCACATCACCATTTTGGATGACTACCATATTTTCTGGAGGAACTCCCATACCTTGAGCAGTTTGACTGTGTTTAACTAGCATCCTATGCTCACCGTGAAATGGGATAAAGAATTTCGGACGGGTAAGCGCCAACATTAATTTTTGGTCTTCCTGACAACCATGACCGGAAACATGAATACCTTTGTCTTTTCCATAAATAACATTTGCTCCTAGCATCATTAGTTTATCTATAGTATTGACAACGGCGATCGTATTGCCAGGAATGGGGTTGGCCGAGAATACTACTGTATCTCCTTGGCGAATTTTGATTTGTCTATGTTCACCTTTGGAAATACGAGTGAGTGCTGACATTGGTTCCCCTTGAGAACCAGTAGTCAAAATCAATAGTTTTTCATCAGGCACATTCCGGACAGTATGCAAAGGTACAAACAAACTATCTTCACATTTAACATAACCAAGATTGCGAGCATGAGCAATCACATTAAGCATAGATCGCCCTACTACCGCCACTAACCTACCATGTTTTTTTGCTAATTCTAGAACTATTTGTAATCTATGCACACTAGAGGCAAAGGTTGTCACCATTACACGTCCTGGTGCTTGAGAAAATACTCGGTCTAGATTTGGATAAACTGATTTTTCTGAAGGAGTAAAACCAGGTACTTCTGAATTTGTGGAATCGCTGATTAAGCAGTGAACACCTTTTTCTCCATATTCTGCAAGCTTTTGCAGATCAAATTTCTCTCCATCTACAGGAGTATGGTCAATTTTGAAGTCACCTGTATGGATAACTACTCCCACTGGTGTTGTGATTGCTACAGTAAAGCTATCTGCCATTGAGTGAGTATTCCGAATATATTCTATACTGAAATATTTACCCAACTTAACAACATCACGGGGTCTAACAGTTTTCAATTCTGTGCGATTTTGGACTCCTGCTTCCTCTAATTTATGGTGAAGTAAAGCCATTGCCAGTCTTGGTCCATAGATGACTGGAATTTCTATATTTTTCAGATGGAACGGTATGCCACCAATATGATCTTCGTGGCCATGGGTAACAATCATTCCTTTGATTTTATGACGATTTTCATGCAGATAGGTTACATCTGGTAGGACTATATTTACACCATGCATTCCATCTGTAGGAAAAGCTAATCCGGCATCAAGTAGAATAATTTCGTCATCATACTCGAATACACAGGTGTTTTTACCGATTTCATGTAGTCCACCTAGGGGAATAATTTTTAGGGCAGAGGGTGATTTTTTTCTAATCATAATTATCCTATTTTTACTTTTGTTTACTTGGTATCATTTTGAGTGATTTTCAATGATATTTTATATCCATCAAAATTTAGAAAAACTAACCCCTTATATACAAGATTTTAGTAATACAAATAAGGATTAAATAATCATTGCTCAGGTTGATAATATTTAGTTGTGGGAAAAACTTTTTTGCCGATTAAGGTAGTTCATAATAAACCTAATTTACCCATTTCGGCTGATAATTTTTCAGTTACTTCTGTAGGAGGATCGCATAATGGAGGGCGAGTAGTACCTACTTTCCATCCTAACAAATTCAGAGCTGCTTTGACGGGAATGGGATTAGTTGTGGCAAATAGAGCTTTAGACAAGTTGAATAGTTGTAGATGAATTTCTGTAGCACGCTGTACTTTCCCTGTTTCAAATGCTGCTATCATCTCCTGTAGTTGCTTTCCTACCAAGTGACTAGCTACACTAACAACCCCAGTGCCACCAATAGCTATTAATGGTAAAGTTAGGGAGTCATCCCCAGAATAAATCTTAAACTCTGGTGGAGTCAAGTGTCTAATCTGACTTACTTGGTCTAAGTTGCCACTTGCTTCTTTAATAGCAACAATATTTGGAATTTCCGCCAGTTTTGCTACAGTTTCCGGTAGCATATTTTGACCTGTACGCCCTGGTATATTATATACCATGATTGATAATTCTGGAGTGGCTTGAGCGATCGCTTGAAAATGGTGATAAAGTCCCGACTGTGGTGGTTTATTATAATATGGCACAACTTGTAATGAACCATCTAAGCCCAATTTAGCTGCTTTTTGGGTAGCTGCGATCGCTTCTCTTGTAGAGTTTGACCCAGTACCTGCTATTACTTTAGCTTTTCCTGCTACTGCTTTTTGAACTATCTGAAATAGCTGATATTCTTCTTCCCATGTCAAGCTAGGAGACTCACCTGTTGTTCCACATACTACTAATGAGTCTGTTCCATTTTCTGTCAACCATATTGATAACTTTTCTGCTTCTTCATAGTTAACACTACCGTCTGGGTTAAACGGTGTAATCATTGCAGTCAGAACTCTACCAAAATTTATCACACTATTTCCACTCCTTCTAGCCATTACTTTGATTTATTTGCTAGGTCTTCTTAATTTTTAGGGTCATTTTATAGACCTAATTTTAGATTCATATCACCTTACAGTTTGTGATGCCAAAATTTTCTCTTTTTGTCTAACTGTATTCTTACATTACCTATTCCATCTCGTTCATAAGACTAATATAAAACGTCACCAGATATGACATTTCAATGTTTACTTCATGCTTTTACAGTAGCACTTGCCAGCCTTAGTAAATAAATTACAACCCCTTTTTTCTTTTGTTTTTAGCACACTGAATCTAAAATGTTCCTACTGGCGTCCTCAACCAATTTTTTGCTACCAATAATTCGGCTATTTGTACCGCATTCAAAGCAGCTCCTTTTCTAATCTGGTCTCCACTTAACCATAATTCTAATCCGCAAGGATGAGAAATATCTTGACGAATTCTCCCCACCAATACATCATCTTTACCACTTGCTTCCATTGGCATGGGAAAATAATTTTCTTGCCAATTTTCTACCAATGTCACTCCTGGTGCTTGACTTAATATTTCCCTTGCCTTAACTACACTAAATGGTTGAGAAAATTCTAAATTAATTGCTTCTGAATGTGCCCTTAATACTGGTACTCGAATACAAGTTGCTGTAATTCTCAGTTCGTTAGAGCCAAATATTTTTCTTGTTTCATTGACCATTTTCATTTCTTCTTGACAATATCCCTGCTCATTGAGTTGGGAATTATGTGGGAACAAATTAAATGCTAATGGGTAGGGAAAAATATCTGTTGTTGGAGCTTCTCCGTCTAAGATTTCTTTGGCCTGGGTTTTCATTTCTGCCATTGCCTTTGCTCCAGCTCCACTTGCTGATTGATAAGTGGCCACTACTAATCTTTCAATTGGTTGGATTTGATATAATGGCCATATTGCTACACTCATTAATATTGTTGTGCAGTTAGGGTTGGCAATTATACCTCTATGTAGAGCCGCTGCTTTTGGGTTAACTTCTGGGACTACAAGAGGCACTTCGGAGTCCATTCGGAAAGCACTAGAATTGTCAATAACTACAGCTCCAGCCTCTACTGCTTTCTTTGCCCATGCTTTTGATGTAGATGCACCTGCTGATGCTAGCACTAAATCTACTTTTTGAAATGAATCATCTGTTACAGCTTCTACTGGTAGGTTTTGTCCTTTAAATTTTAAGGTACTACCTGCTGAACGCTCTGATGCCAGTAGTTTTAATTCTGCTACTGGAAAGTTTCTCGTTTGTAGCAACTCTAGTAACTCTGTACCTACTGCACCAGTTGCCCCTAATATTGCTACTGTATAAGACTCTGACAACTTATTTTCCTCCTTTTTCAACTATCTGTTTTTTTTATTAGTTATTATTAAACCCAATATTTTTTTATTATCCTCAATCCAAATTTATTAATTTTATTTATAATTGTTATTTTTTTATAGTTATTTACTATTTATTATCTTTAACTAATAAACATTATCATATTTTTCTAGATTATGCTATTAAATTAATTTTTATATATAGGATTAAAACTCTATTTAAACAGATATAAATATTTTTTTTATTAACATTAACCTACTTATACTCTACCCTTATATTAAGGTAATCCAGTTTTTCATACTTTCTCGTAACTATGATAGCTATGAGGTAAACTGGTTTTAATTTTCCTAATAATCATTTTTTTCACCTCAGCAATGTGTATGATAATTCCTATATATTATGTATATGTATCTTAAATATTACCATACTATACTATATACATTTTTTTTGCATCATTTAGTATAGAGGGTTTATAATTATTTGGTCGATAACTACATTCATTAATATATCAGAATATTAATTCTAGCAATTAGATTTTAGGATAAGTAAATCTTAAACTAAAGCAATGACAATTTTAAAAAATTAAGATACACAAAAAATATTATTAATTACTATAAGCCTAACTAATAAATTTACCCTTTAGGGAAATATAGTTATCATGTAACAACTTAAGGACACGAAACTAAAAAATGTAGCATTTGTTACACATATCAGTATTTGATACTAAAATATTTGATCTTGCTTCTATAGTAAAATCTCAACTTATGTTCTAGTTTACCAACAACCACTAAATAACAATAAACCTAAAAAAGTCCTAAAGTTAAGCTGCTACTGAGGGTGCTAGAGGGATAATATAGTAATCTACACACACAAGCAGTGTTAGAAACTATGGGAATACTATACTCAAGTTTCCTAAGTTAAGGAATATTTATATACCTTAAAAAAATCATAACCTATAATACTGACTAAATTAGAAAAGCCGATGAAAGTTACCCAGGAAAGACTGCCAGCTAGCCAAATAGGTCTAGAAATTGAAATTACACCAGAAATGTCCAAGAATGCCTATGAGCAGGTAATTCAGAAATATACCCGTTCGGCTAATATTCCTGGGTTCAGAAAAGGCAAAGTACCTCGAAATATATTGATCCAAAGGCTAGGAAAAGATTATATCAAGGCAATGGCCTTAGATGACTTGATCAATAATTGCTTAGAAAAAGCAAGGGAACAAGAGCAAATCAATGCAATAGGCCAATTTGAACTTAAGACACAGTTTGAAGAATTGGTACAAGATTTTGAACCAGGAAAAGAAATGGCTTTCTCAGCTAAGGTAGATGTAGAGCCAGAGGCCAAGGTTAATTCTTATAAGGAATTAGTAGTTAAGGCCGAAGAAGCTAATTATGACCCTGCCCAAGTTGATGAGTTTCTGGAAGAACGTCGCTCTCAAATAGGAACATTAATTCCTGTAGAAGGAAGAGCTGCTCAGTTGGGAGATGTGGCTATAGTGGATTTTGTCGGTGTAATTCCATCGGAAACAGAGGGGGAAGAACCAAAAGAAGTACCGGGAGGTAAGGCTCAAGATTTCCAAATGGATTTAAAAGAAGGACAATTCATCCCTGGCTTTATTGAGGGAATAGTGGGAATGAACCCAGAAGAAACAAAGGAAATTTCTGCACAATTTCCTGCCGAATATAGTGAGACAGATTTAGCTGGTAAGCCAGCAGTATTTACTGTGACTTTAAAAGAACTCAAAGAAAAGGAATTACCAGAATTAGATGATGATTTAGCTCAAGAAATTAGTGAGTTTGAAACCCTAAGTGAATTACGGGAGTTCTTGGAAAAAAAATTTACTAAAGAAAAAGAAGAACAAACAAAACAAAATAAGGAAAAAGCTATTGTAGACGAGCTTGTGACTCATCTAGAAGTAGAAATTCCAGAAACATTGATTAAGAATGAAGTTCAACAGATGTTGGCCCAAAGTGCAATGGAGTTGAGCCAGTATGGAATAGATGTAAAAGAATTATTCAGCAGTGATAAATTGCCGGAAATGCAAGAGCGATCACGACCAGAGGCAATTGAGCGGTTGAGAAGAGATTTGGCTATAGCCACAGTGGCTAAACAAGAGTCTATTACTGTGGATGAAGAAGAAATAGCAGCAGAGTCAGTCAAGGTAATGGAGCAACTCAAAGGAAAGGATGTTGATCCAGATAGGTTAAGACAAGTAGTTACTGAAGACCTGTTGAAAGAAAAAACTATTAAATGGTTAGAAGAAAATGGCACTGTGGAATTAGTCCCTGAAGGAACTTTAGACACAGGTTCAGAAACAGATCAAACTACAGAAGTAGAGTCAGAAATATCTCAGGCCAGTGAAACTATTGTAGAAGTAGAGGCAGAGAAAGTAGCTACTGTAGAAAATTCTCAGGAGGAAAAAGAGTAAATTGAGAATAGTCCGGTTAACCGGACTACCAAGATTAATAAAGGTACGGCATAATATTATTTAGCTCGAAATATACTGAGCCAAAAATATAAAATTGATAAATAAACCAGTGTATGATGGTTATATCTAAATATTCTGATGATTTAGTTAGTAGTTATAACAAGTTACAAGTTTACTCCGGTCCTAGTAACATTGTGCCAATGGTAGTTGAACAGTCTGGGATGGGAGAAAGGGCTTTCGACCTCTACTCAAGACTGCTCCGGGAAAGAATCATTTTCCTCGGAACTCAAGTAGACGACAATTTGGCAAATACTATTACAGCCCAAATGTTATTCCTGGATGCTGAAGACCCAGAAAAAGATATCCAACTATATATCAACTCCCCTGGAGGTTCAGTTACTGCTGGAATGGCTATATACGACACGATGCAACAGGTAAGACCCGATGTAGTTACAATTTGTTATGGTTTAGCTGCAAGTATGGGCGCTTTTCTTCTTTCTGGTGGGGCAAAAGGTAAGAGAATGTCCCTTCCTAGTTCGAGAATTATGATTCACCAGCCTTTAGGTGGAGCCCAGGGTCAAGCTGTAGATATTGAGATTCAAGCTAAGGAAATCCTTTATCATAAACGTAAGCTAAATCAATTATTAGCAGAACATACAGGTCAAGCTCTTGAAACAATAGAGATTGATACAGAGCGTGACTTCTTTATGTCCGCAGAAGAGGCTAAAAATTATGGCCTGATAGATCAAGTTATTACAAGACAGAATCTTCCTGTACCAGGAGAGTCTGTCCCTGCAATGTAAGAAGAGGCAGTTATGTCTAAATACGACTCCCATCTGAAATGTTCATTTTGTGGCAAGTCTCAGGAACAGGTCCGGAAGTTGATAGCTGGACCTGGGGTTTATATCTGTGATGAATGTGTAGAGTTGTGCAATGAGATTTTAGATGAGGAGCTTTTTGACTCCAATACTACAGGGGCACAACCCCCAATTCCACGTCCAGCACCTGGACCTCAAAAACGAGTGACTGGTGCTAAGAGATTATCTGTTAGTCAAATACCTAAACCTAGAGAAATTAAGAATTATCTAGATGCTCATGTTATTGGTCAGGAAGAAGGTAAGAAGGTTTTGTCGGTTGCAGTTTATAACCACTATAAACGTTTGAGTTTTGTAGAGGCGAAAAAAAGTGGCAAGTCCTCTCAAGATGAGGTGGAATTACAAAAGTCTAATATATTGTTGATTGGGCCGACCGGTTGTGGTAAGACTTTGTTGGCTCAAACTTTGGCAGAATTATTGGATGTGCCTTTTGCTGTGGCAGATGCGACGACTTTAACCGAAGCTGGATATGTTGGGGAGGATGTGGAAAATATTCTGCTGCGACTTTTGCAGGTAGCAGATTTGGAAGTGGATGAGGCACAAAGGGGAATTATATATATTGATGAGATTGATAAAATAGCTCGTAAGAGTGAGAACCCTTCTATAACAAGAGATGTTTCTGGGGAGGGTGTACAGCAAGCTTTATTAAAGATGTTGGAGGGAACTGTGGCTAATGTTCCTCCTCAAGGTGGTCGTAAACATCCCTATCAAGATTGTATTCAGATTGATACAAGTAACATTTTATTTATCTGTGGTGGTGCTTTTGTTGGTTTGGAGAAGATAGTAGAGCAGAGAAGTGGTAAAAAATCAATGGGTTTTATTCAGCAGGGTGGAGAAAGTCATCAGGAGGTTAAGGAGAAAAAGTCTGTAGATTTAATGAAGGAAATGGAACCTAATGATTTGGTTAAGTTTGGTTTGATTCCAGAGTTGATTGGACGAATACCTATGGTGGCTGTGGTTGAACCTCTGGATGAGGAGACTTTAATGGCGATTTTGACCGAACCTCAGAATGCTCTGGTGAAACAGTATCAAAAGCTGTTGCGGATGGATAATGTGAAGTTGGAGTTTGATGAGGAGGCTATACGAGCGATCGCTAAGGAGGCATTTAGGAGAAAGACTGGGGCGAGAGCTTTGCGGGGTATTGTTGAGGAGTTGATGTTGGATGTGATGTATGAGTTACCGTCACGGAAGGATGTGACTCGTTGTACTATTACTAAGGAAATGGTGGAGAAGAGATCTACTGCAGAATTGTTGTTGCATCCGTCGTCTTTGCCTAAACCTGAGTCGGCTTAATTTATCTATTAGTACCAACTATCCCTTGAATAAAAATTTTATATGCCTACTAGACTGATATATCTAAACATGGTGTGTTACAAGGGATTCCTAAATACCCTTCACAGCTTAGGTTTTATCTGTATAATCCAGTAGAGGACTTTTTCGCAAAATTAGCTGTGTCATTCTACTACAATATATTTTAGTTGAATAATAAGTCATGTGTAGGTACGAACAATACCCAATAATTATATACTACCATGATTTTTTTGCGGATGCAAGGGGGAAAATCTTTTCGTCGCTGATTTTTTTTGGAGCTTCACAGAATGTAGACTCAGATTATACCAGGTTGCATTAATGCTTGTTCCGATGTTGTTATTGTCAGAAATTAGATTGATTAAAGTTAGTTTAGTCAACTTAAAGTTGTTCTTAGAAAAGTTTTCCCTGAATATATTCTGGTGATGAACCCACAGATTTTTTCCCTTTTTTATTTCCCTCTTTTACATTAAGGTCAATATCTTTCAATTTTGCAGGTCTCCACAAAAGGGTATCATTAGGATTATTTTCTCTCATTCGTTTTAAAGCAGTATTTCTACTGTTAGTCGCATAACAATATTGACAACCAAAACCACAAGTATCATATATACCAATATCAACTGATTCTACACAACCACATTCTTCTCTAGTAGGTGCTGCTTTTAGGTGAGTTTTAAAGTTAGGTCGCAACATTTGGATAATATCCATATCAATACAATGAGCTTTTTCAACACCTTCATTTATTAAAGCATCATCACAACAGGAATATAATGTAATACCTCTTACTTTAGCAATATCTCGGAGTTCCTTAGTAAGTTGCTGTTTTTCTTCTAGGGAAGGATGCTGAAATTTGATGTTATTCTCTACAGCAACTTTACCCAAATTACGTTCTGTTTTACCGTAAAAATTAATAAAGGAAAAATAACAACGTTTTGTATAACCTTCTAGTTGTTGACTGAGAAATTCAAATTTTTCTAAGTGATAAGAAAAGGGTGTTATACTGCTCAGTAAAATAGGGTCATATCGCCACTGAATTTGATTAGGTGAAAGATTTTGAGATAGCTTTTGAAAAGTTTCTATTGATTTTTGAAGGGGTGGGTTATTTGTTTCTATTGTTTGAGGATATCCATTAATACTGAAATGGAAATAGTATACATATCCTTGATTAGTGAGAAAATTAAGGTATGGTAGTAGTGGCTGAGGATTACGAGTCCAAAATGTTATGGCTAAACAATCTTCTGGTTGTAAAGAGACCGGATAAACTTGATAGTTATATGGGTTAAGTTTGTGGCAAAAACCTGCTTTGATTTGATTAATAAACCATTTACTGTAGAAAGCTGGAATGTCGGTTCTACGACTTGCACTTATAATTTTCATTAAATTGTTACATGAACTAGACAATAAATTTAAAGAAGTAGTTAATCCTCTATACATTTGTAATAGCAAATATCGTAAGGAGTTAATTAAAGCAGATAAAAGAGATAATGATAATCGATGGTGGTATTTAATAAGAATATATCAAAAATGCTTGGGTTCTATTCAAATTTATATTGATGCGCCAGAATTAAGTCGAAGAATAGATAGGTATTTATGGGATGACAAAAAACGACAGAAAAAACTTAAAGACAAACCAGAATTAAAGTTACCAACATTAATTGATGATATTAATGATCAAGAGATTGATAATTGGTCTATAAATTTTCATAATTGGAACTATGATTGGATTAAAAAAAAGAATCTATTACGAAAGGAACTTATTAATTTGTTTGTAGATAGCTGGAGAGAATTAGCAAATTTATTAAAACAACCCAACAGTCGAGAAAAAATTAGTAAAACCAAGAAATCAAAGTCTTCTATCCTTTTTGCTTTTAACAAATCATCTTTACTTGGTCTTGAAGAAATAAAAGAAAAGACTGTTGATATTTTGTGTGAAAAACCTTGGATTTTTGGTAACCTATTGTTAGTTTTGGAGAGTTTGTCTAAACAAGGATATAATAATAGCCTAGTTGAAGTAATAGCTTATTATCAAAACAACTCATTAAAAATAAGTGAATATATTCGGGCAGTTGCATTAAGAGCAGTTCGTTTTTCAGCTCAAATTAACGAGTATATTTGGGAAAAAATAGTTGAATATTCTGTAGGTGAAGCTTCTAATGTAGAAAAGTTAATGGCAACAGAAAGTTGGCTTTATCTAGGTCATCTATCAGATGAATATGTGGAGGATAGTCAGATAAAATCTATCTCAGATGCTTTACGGAATGAACAAAATAATAGATTAAAGAAAAACTATATATTGATTTTAGCAATGTATGATAATCAAGTAATGATTGAAGAATCAATAGATAGTAGCGATTGTATGCTTAAAGCTGCTCATTATATTGCATTAGAAGGAAGTGAGAATGTGCAAGAGTTATTGAATAATGAGGAACCGAAAGTTATTAGGGAAAAATACTATAGCACTAAGAAACTTGGTGGAACAGATGGTGAAGTTGATTTATACTAATTTCAGTTTATGTAAGGTAATAGGAAAAAATTATAACTCTCTCTGATAAACTAGACTGGGTATTAGATATTTCCCGACAATAGAAAAATAATGTTTTAGCTATTATTTAAAGTAGTTGTAGTTGGCGATCGCTTTCGTTTGCTACTCATATATTTTCAATAAAAAGAAGTTTAAATCCCCACTTTAATAAGGATTTGAATCAATTTCTCCATTCTCGACACTAACCTCATAATAATCATCATTTAAGACTCTATTACTCAAATCAAAAGTTTCACCATTTCCCTTTTTCCAGATTTTGAACCTACTAAAAGTTAGTGGAGTTTGAGGTTCACATTCTTCTGGTAAATGGTCTCCTAAGACAAAATAAACAAACTTATCTCCTACTACTTTAGCTAAACCATTTTGATCTACAATTAACGAAGTATTTTCATCAATACCTATACCCAAAACCTCAGAAGATATTCCATCTCGTAGTAAACGAGCAACAAATGTCATTAACCTACCCATGCGATTGCGCTCAGAGAAATGGGTATCTATAATAGTATCCTGCAAATTCTCCCAGTGGAAAAAATCTTGACTAAGAGTAATATCTTTGTATGGATTTTTTAATGCAGTTTTACTGGTAACTGTCTCAGAACAAGCATTGAAGACAAAATTACTTTGAATCATTGCTCCAGCACTTGTCCCACCAATTGCTCCACCTCTAGCAATAACAGACTTAACAGCTCGATCAACTCCTGTATTTCGATAGTTCCGCAAGTATTGACATTGGTCACCACCAGCAAAGAAAATTACTTCAGCATTCTCAATCTGTTCTACAACATTTTCTTCTTTAGCATCCTCCCGATCGGCAATAATTAGAGTCTTCACTGAGTCTACCCCATCCATAGCGAGAATTGCTTGATTATAGGCATCGGTACCAGAGTGACGAATTACAATCACATCTACCCTATCACTACAAGAAGAGCATCCTCTGACTTGATTAATCATCCATTGAATTCCTTCGTCCACGTCAAGGCCACCACCACCAAAGTTATAAACTGGGCCAGCTTGTTGTAGACTAAGATGAGCAGAATTGTTCTCTGGATAACTGTAGCTTTTTGCCTGGGGACGAAAAACTAATACTATGGCAACTATTAATAATAAAACCACTGTTATTTTTAGTGATTTTTTGCATAAAGAAATTAAAAGCGAATTTAACAATAAAATAAATCTCATAAATAAATTTCTAGATGCTAATATCACAATAATTTTTCTCAATCGTCACCTCTTGTTCCTGGCTTTTCTTTTAACTTAAAAATAACCACAATTTAACAAAAAAATTGTAATATATACTAACTAAATTTACTATCTTGAATAAAAATGTCTAAATACCAGGCGATAGAAGTTAAAAATCTTGATAAAAGCTTTAAAGGTAAACCTGCTCTCGCACAAGTTAATATCAATATACAAGTAGGTGAAATGGTTGCTATAGTTGGTGCTTCTGGTTCAGGAAAATCTACTTTGCTACGACATCTCAATGGTTTAGAAAAAGGAGACAAAGGTACAGTTTATCTATTTGGTACAACATTACAAACAGATGGTAATTTTCACTCAAATATTAGAAAATTACGTTGCCAAATAGGCTGTATTTTTCAGCAATTTAATTTAGTTAAACGACTAACAGTTATTGAAAATGTCTTAGTTGGAAACTTAGGACGAATGTCTCTAGTAAATTCAGCACTACATCTATTTACAAAAGAGCAAAAAATACAGGCACTTACTGCATTAGAAAGAGTAGGAATTTTAGAGCAAGCTTATAAAAGAGCTTCTCAACTTTCTGGAGGACAACAACAAAGGGTAGCGATCGCTCGTTGTTTAGTACAGAGAGCTAAAATTATTTTGGCAGATGAACCTATTGCTTCTCTAGATCCGGAGTCTGCTCGTAAGATAATGGAATTATTATGCGAACTTAACCGAGAAAATGGCATTACTATTGTTAGTTCCCTACATCAAGTTCAAATGGTACGTCGCTATTTTGAGCGGAGTATTGCTTTGAAAAATGGAGAGGTTGTATTTGATGGTAAAACAGTTAATCTTGACGATAATAATCTTGACAAACTTTATGGTGCAGCAGCAGCAGAACTTATTTTGACTGGGCATGGAGAATTAGTTTAGTTGAACTAATACCATTTCATGGAAGTCACGCATTCAAAAGTCATGGATCGAGTGCTAATTGGTGAAGTTACCATTTCCTGCGGAAACGCTCCGCGAACAGAATGTAGGACGCACTGAAGACACTTAAAAGTAAGATTTTACAGGCTCAAAACTTTTACACTAAAGTAATTTCAGCAAATTATTTCACTTATGTAGTTTGAAACTATTTCTGACATCTCTATAGAACCCATTTGAGATCTATATAATTATGCAAGTTAAGTCTTTTCGTGCA
>NZ_JBNHER010000002.1:0-7231 GCF_050015975.1 Dapis purpurea BLCC-M126
GATATTTCCCAATCTTCAATCCTCTCGGTTTTAACCAGAGGTAATTATCAATTATTCATTATCAATTATCAATTAATGAATTACCTTGTTATCCTCCAAGTTTAGCCTCAACCGAAATATTAAAAACCTATCTCTGTGAAGTAGGAGTGATGCCTTTTTCATTTTTCAATCATCAAAATTGCTTTTGACTGGTTGCCCAACGAGAAAAAATACTGGTAATTAAAACTAATAAAACTAGCACTAAAGATCCTGCCCAAGCAAACTCTTGTAAAACCAAATCAAAGCTGCGAGCAAACTCATATACTAGATATGCCAAAGATGGTACTGTCGGAGCAAATGGACCACGAGGCCAATTATTAGAATAAACCACAGTAAAAAGTAGTGGAGCTGTTTCTCCAGCAGCACGAGCAATAGAAAGAGTAATTCCTGTGATAATACCTGGTAAAGCAGCGGGTAAAACTATCTGTAAAACAGTTTGATAATTAGAAGCACCAACTCCTACGGATGCCCATCTAATATCTCTAGGAACTATTTGTAAAGCTTCATCAGTAGTTCTAATAATAGTGGGCAACATCAAAATTGATAAAGCAACTCCTCCAGCAAATGCTGAAAATTTACCCATAGTTAAAACCAGTAAACTATAGGCAAATACCCCAGCAATAATTGATGGAACACCACTCAAAACATTAGTAGCAAATCGAATTGGGCGAGCAGTTTCTTCGTCACTAAATTCTGATAAATAAACTGCTGCTAATATTCCAAAAGGTACAGCAATTAAACTAGCAATTGCTACTACCATAATTGTTCCTAAAATAGCACTAGCAATACCCCCTGTCGTTTGACCTGCTGCAGGTGGCAATTTAGTAAATAAATCTAAGTTGAGACGAGCTACTCCTTTGATAAAAACATAAATTAATACAGCAAATAGAGGGATAAGAGTAATAATTATGCAAGTAGCTGATAATGCTGTCATTACTTTATTAAAGATTTCCCTTGGTCTTTTAGGGTTTCTTTTTAGGTTAATGATAGATTCAGAAGATTGTCGGTTGTAGGTAATATCTGCCATTTCAGTTATCAGTTATCAGTTATCAGTTATTCAGTACCTCTGACTGTTTACGCAGGATGATCTAGGAAAGCATCGGGATGGAAATACTAAAGTTTATTTTCTTTTAGTCAATTGTATATGGTGAGCTTTTCCACTGCTCTGCTAAACCAATCCCACTAGACGGGAATCTCCACTTTTCATCCCGTAGGAAGAGGAAACTTGAAACCTTATTTTTTAGTCATAGTTAATCACAAGATAGAATGAACATAATTTAAAAATTACATCAGTTAAGTTGACATTAAATATATTGTTATAAATAGCCTAGACAAAAAATAATGAATAGTGATTAATGAAAAATATATCTAATTATCAATTGAAAAGGAGATACTTTAAACCTCTGGGGACTAATTATCAATTATCCATTATCAATTATCCATTATTAATACTTAGCCTTAATTTGATTTACAACCCAATTAGCTAATATATTTACAATTAGGGTTAAAGCAAACAAAACTACCCCTGTATACATCAGAGCAGAAAGTTGTAAACCAGAAGCTTCAGCAAATTGGTTTGCCATTAAAGAAGCGATAGTATTAGCTGGAGCAAAAAGAGTAGGTTTAATTGAGTTAGCATTACCAATTAACATTGTTACAGCCATAGTTTCTCCCATTGCTCTACCCAAACCTAACATGACACCACCAACAATTCCTGAAAAAGCTGCTGGAATTAACACCCTAATAATAGTACCCCAGCGGGTAGCTCCTAAACCTAAAGAAGCCTGTCGCAAATCAGGTGGTAGACTAGCAAGAGAATCACGAGAAATAGCAGTAATAATTGGTAAAATCATTATTGATAAAATAATAGCTGCAGGAAACATTCCCGGACCTCCGGCACGAACACCATCAGGAATAGAAAAAAGTGGAATCCAACCAAGATATTTACCCAGAAAAGCTTCTATTGGTTCCAGAAAAGGGAGCAAAACATAAATACCCCATAAACCATAAACTACACTAGGAATAGCTGCTAGTAATTCCACCATAAAAGTTAATGGAGTAATAATTTTTTTTGGGAGAAAATTCTCACTTAAAAATATTGCTGTACCTACACCGAGAGGAACTGCAATAAATAGGGCTAAGACTGAACTAACTAAAGTTCCAACAATCATTGGCCATGCGCCGTAATCGCCTTTCCCATCATTAGCTACAGGGTTCCAAACACTTTTAAATAGAAAGCTCAAACCGAATTCATTGAGAGATGGTATTGCTTGCCGAGCTACTGTCAAAGCCATTAGAATTAGAATAGCTGCTATACCCCAAGCAAAAACTTTAGTCAGGGTAATAAAACCATCATCAAACTTTTTTTCTGCATCACTCCGAGAGCGAGTATCTTGTTGAACTTGAGATTGTGCAACCATATAAATAATTTTTACATCTATAATTAGGGCAGATAGGTATACCTTTTTAAGTAGGGTTTGCGCTCAAAAGTTTTATGGGTAAGGGTAGGAGTCAGGAGACAGGAGACAGGAGACAGGAGAAATGGGAATTATAGGGGAGGTACTCGAAAAATTATTCCTGAATTTTTCTACCATAATCATCTCAAAATAATAACTTTTTGCAGCTCTATCCACCAAAAAACTGTTACTTTTAAAGGGCTAAAAAATGCTCAAGTCTTTATCTGTCAATACTTTCATAATTAATCAGCAAGCCCTAAGTAGTCATTAAGTTAATTTGAAAGATTATCTAGGAGTAATTTCAGGTTATATGACATGAAAAAAAATTACAAAAAATTTAATTCAGAATTCAGAATTCTGAATTAAATTTATTTTTGATGCTATTTGAGAGTCATATTGTAATCTGGGCTGATTTTATCAGCAGTTTCTAGAACTTTTTGACGTACATTATCAGGTAGAGGAATATAACCTAATTCCGAACTAATTTGTTGACCTTCATTTAACCCATATTCAATCATTTTTTCCACACCTTCAGCTTTACCTGCATCATCATATTCGCCATAAGCAAGCATCCAAGTGTAAGTTACGATTGGATAAGAATTATCCCCTTCTGGATCAGTAATAAAAGCTCGTAAATTTTCAGGTAATGTAACTGCTCCTAAAGTTGCTGATGCTGATTCAAAACTAGGCTCTATATAGTTACCTGAACTATTTTCTAGGGAAGCCATATTCAAACCAGCAGTTTTAGCATAACCGTACTCAACATATCCTATTGTTCCTTCAGCTTGACGAATTTGAGCCGTTACACCATCATTCTTCGCACCACCAATACCTACTGGCCATTGAACAGTTTTACCTTCCCCTACTTTCTCTTTCCACTCTGGACTAATAGCACTCAAATGCTTAGTGAAAACTCCGGTTGTACCACTACCATCAGAACGATATACAACTGTAATAGTTTTGTCTGGCAAAGTTATCCCAGGATTAATTGCTGTTATTTTTGGGTCGTTCCACTTTGTAATTTTACCTAAAAGGATATCTATATAAACTTCTCTAGAAAGTTTTAGACCAGAAACATCAGGTAAATTGTAAGCTAATACAATACTACCTGCAGTCATTGGTAGTAAGATAACTCCTCGGCCTACTTTGGCAATTTCCTCATCCTTCATTGCCACATCAGAAGCACCAAAATCTACCAATTCTTGAGTAAATCTCTCAACACCAGCCCCACTACCCACTGACTGATAATCTACTTGTAGGCTAGAGTCACTATTACTCAGGTCTTGAAACCAACGTTGATATATTGGTGATGGAAAAGAAGCTCCAGCACCTACCAGACTTACTTGACCACCTCCACCATTACCGCCACCACAAGCAGCTAAACCAATTGTTAGAGCTACTGCTGATACTTTGGCAGTAATACGAGTTATTCCAGAAAAATTTATACCAAATCCCATAATTATTTAGATTTCTATATTTCTCTACACACCAAAAAGAATAGACGAAAGTTTAACATCTTGAGGTTAAGGAAAGGTTAATGCTTGTTTATGATTAGCAATCATTAGCCTAAAAATCAGAAATGCTGATTTAAGGAACTTACTTATAGCAGTTTTCATTTTAGATAGACTACAGAGAGTTTTACTTCAAGGAAGTATTTTAAGTACCTAAGAGACTGTTTGTAAAAGGAATATTAAATCTAGGCGTAGGGTGGGGAGGGTGAGGCGACAATAACTATGAGATGAATCGTGAGTATATAATTATGACATGGAATCATAATTATATACAAATATTAATAGTTTATCCAGTAGATATTTTGGGTAAATTTAGTTATAATAGTAAATTTAGTCAAGGAATTAACAACAGCTTTGCTAGTAATTGAGGCTAAATTAAAAGGCAGTCAAAATCAGCACAAAGTTTTAGATGAAATGATTCTCATAGGTCAATTCATTAGGAATAGTTGTTTGCGCTATTGGATGGATAATAAAGATGTCAAACGCAATGACTTACAAAAGCTTTGTTCTGTACTAGCAAAAGATGCCAATTTTCCTTGGGTAAAAAAGCTAAACTCTCAAGCCAGACAAGCATCAGCCGATAGAGCATGGCAGTCAATAGAACGATTCTATAAAAATTGTAGGCAAAATAAACCAGGTAAAAAAGGTTATCCAAAGTTTAAAAAATTTACTCGTTCAGTAGAGTATAAAACTACTGGTTACAAATTATCTCCAGATAGAAAGAAAATTGAGTTTAAAGATGGTTTTAAGGCTGGTGTATTTGAACTATGGACAAGTCGTAATTTAGTTTGGTATTCAGAGCAACAAATAAGTCGTGTTAGAGTTGTTAGACGAGCTGATGGTTATTATTGTCAATTTTTAATAAATGTAGAAAGAAAAGAAGCTCATAACTTTGAAGCCAATGTAGTAGGAATTGATTTAGGTTTAAATGCTTTCTATACTGATAGTAATGGTAATGCTGTAGATAATCCTAAATACTTAAGAAAGTCAGAAAAACGGCTCAAAAAACTACAGCGCAGAGTATCACGTCGGCACGAGAAAGGCCAAAAACCGCAATCAAATAACTACCACAAAGCCAGGAAACAATTAGCTAGGCAGCATCTCAAAATCAGTAGAAAACGTAAAGACCATGCAATAAAGACTGCACGGGCGTTAATCCAATCTAACGATTTGGTAGTTTATGAAGATTTAAAGATTGCTAACCTAGTTCAGAATCATCATTTAGCTAAGTCCATATCTGATGCAAGCTGGTATCAGTTCACCGAATGGGTAGAATATTATGCTAAGTTGCATGGAATTGCTTGCATAGCAGTACCTCCACATTTCACAAGCCAAAATTGTTCAAATTGTGGTCAAACTGTGAATAAATCTTTGTCAGTAAGAACTCACAAATGTCCGCATTGTGGCTATATTGCTGATAGAGACCACAATGCAGCAAGGAACATTTTGGCTAAAGGTTTAGAAATGTTAGGAGCCATACTCAACAGTACCGAGGGGCACTCGGAACCTGGGGGAAACCCAAAAGCTACGGGAGAGTCTGACCAATGGTTTGGTGATAGCAATATTGCCGATCTAAGTCATCTCTGTGAGCGTAGAATCATCAATGATGAGAATCCCCCATCATAGCGCAGCTTGATGTCGGGAGTATGTCAATTCAAACTAATTTGATAGCCAGAGCTAATTTTATCCGCTGCCGCAGCAACTGTTTGACGAACATTATCAGGCAGTGGAATATAACCTAAATCAGCACTTACCTTTTGCCCCTCATTTAATCCATATTCAATCATTTTTTCTATAGCCTGAGCTTTAGCTGGCTCATATTGGCCATAAATCAGCATCCAAGTATAAGTAACGATAGGATAAGAATCACCACCTCCAGGATCGCTAATAAAAGCACGCAGATTTCCAGGTAATTTTACTGCTGCTAGAGTAGCCTTAGCAGAATCTAAGGAAGCCTTCACATATTTACCAGATTTATTTTCCAGAGCTGCAGTAGGAAGACCAGCATTCTTAGAAAAACCAAACTCAATGTAACCTATAGCACCCTCAGTTTGACGAATTCCAGCAGCTACACCATCATTCTTCTGACCACCTATTCCTGTTGGCCATTGAACAGTTTTACCTTCTCCTACTTTTTGTTTCCACTCTGGACTAATAGCACTTAAATGCTTCGTAAACACTCCTGTAGTTCCACTACCATCGGAACGATGAACTACAGTGATTGGTAGATTCGGTAAATTTACACCAGAATTAATAGCAGCAATTTTTGAGTCGTTCCATTTTGTAATTTTACCCAAAAGGATATCTACATAAACTTCTCTGGATAATTTCAGATCGGATACACCTGGTACGTTGTAAGCTAATACAATACTACCCGCAGCCATGGGCAGCATCAGAACTCCTCTACTTACTTTAGCAATTTCATCATCTTTCATTGCCACATCACTAGCACCAAAGTCTACCAATTCTTGAGTAAATCTCTCTACACCAGCACCACTACCAACTGATTGATAATCTACCCCAATATCAGAACGACTATCTCTTATATCAGAAAACCAACGTTGATATAGGGGAGCTGGAAAAGATGCACCAGCACCTACAAGGTTGATTTTTTGTTGAGCAAGACTGTATTTTACTCCAGCAATTGTAGTAGCTAGACCAATTGTTAAGGCTACTAGAGATACTTTAGAAGTATTACGAATTATTTGACTAAATTTGATACTAAGTGTCATAAGTATTTAAACTCTGATATTGATTTTAAACAAAAGTCACAGTTAAGTCACAGTTGAACATACTTAAGTTAAAAATAGGTAAAGAATAGGTAAAGGAAAAGTTAATAAATTGTTAGTGATAAATAATGATAGCTAGTGGACTGACACACCTTAAATAGTGCATTAGATTGGGAGTGTGGGCAGGATGGGGAGAAAAAGATACCTAGTACCGCTACGCGGAAGTCAGAAGTCAGAAGTCAGAAGTCAGAAGTCAGAAGTTTTGATTGGTAAGGCTTTGAGTATTTTGTCACTAGTCACTTATTTCCGTCATCCTGCACTAGAAATAAAAATCTATTGCACAGTTTTAACTGTGCAATAGTAGGGGCGGGTTATAGTTCAAATTAACGAGTTTAATCACCAAATTTATAGCGGTTTTCACAAAGGTAGACTACAAAATTCCTTCCTTCTCTCCTAGATAACTAAAGCCTTCTCTCCTAGATAACTAAAGCCTTCT
>NZ_JBNHER010000003.1:0-74011 GCF_050015975.1 Dapis purpurea BLCC-M126
GGGTGTTGCAGAGAATAGAGGAGTCAAACAGACCCTTAGGAGGAGTGATTCATTCGGCGGGGATGTTATCAGATGGAGTGCTGCAAAACCAGACTTGGTCTAGTTTTGAACAGGTAATGGAACCGAAAGTGCAGGGTGCTTGGCATTTGCATCAATTGAGTCTCAATCAATCATTGGACTTTTTTGTGCTGTTTTCTTCGGCAGCATCTCTGTTGGGTTCATCTGGTCAGGGAAATCATTCTGCAGCTAATGCTTTTCTTGATGGTTTGGCTCATTATCGTCGAAGTATGGGATTACCGGGATTGAGTATTCATTGGGGAGCAGTTTCTCAAGTGGGAGAGGCGGCTGAAAGGGGTGCAGATGTGAGGGCAAGTCAGCAGGGGATGGGTGTAATATCTCCGGCTCAGGTATTGGAGTCTTTGGAACTATTGATGAGTGGTTCGGATGTGGAAGTAGGGGTGATGCCTATTGATTGGTCAGGATGGCAGGAGAGAGTGGTGCAGTGGCAGTTTTTGGCGGATTGGTCGGAAATAACTACTTCAATAGCTACAAAGGATAATCTCCTTTTAGAACAATTAAAATCAGTTTCCTTCATGGAACGAGAAAAGATATTAATTTCTCATATCCAAAATAAAGCAGCTCGATTATTATCTATGAAAAATAATCTAATCGATATACACAAACCTTTAATTGAAATGGGATTGGACTCTCTAATGTCAATCGAGCTAAGACATAAAATTAAAAATGAGCTAGAAGTGGATGTTCCAATGACAAAATTTATAGAAGGAATCACCATTGCTGCTCTCTCAAATCAACTAAATCAACAACTGAATCAAAGCGATAGCACAGATAACATTAAAGAAAATAACTGGATAGAGGTAGAACTATGAACTTAATTGAATTCTTACAAGACCTTTCCCTCAAAGGGGTAAAATTATGGACTGATGGAGGAAAGTTAAGAACTGGAGGTTCCCAAGAAGTACTGACCACTGATGTTATTGCCCAACTAAAGCAGTACAAATCAGAAATATTACGGTTACTAAAGGAAAATCCAGATATATGCCAAGTTTATCCCCTGTCTTATGGTCAAAAAGGTCTCTGGTTTTTGTGGCAGCTATCACCCCAGAGCCATAATTATAATGTGTCATTTGCGATTAGGATCTACTCCAAAGTAGATATAACTATTTGGCAACAAGTTTTTCAAGCTCTAAGGGAAAGGCATCCGTTGCTAGGGAGTACATTCCCGAATTTGGGCGAACAACCAATCCAACAAATACATCAACATCAAGAGTTAGACTTCTTACAGATAGATGCTTCTAGTTGGAGTGAAGAGGAATTAAATAAAAAGGTAGTTGCAGCTCACAGATATCCTTTTAACCTAGAAACAGAACAAGTGATGCGAGTTAGGTGGTTCACTTGCTCGGAAGCAAACCATATTATGTTACTGACAATACACCACATTGTTTTAGATGGTTGGTCATGCAACTTAATTGCTCAAGAGCTGCCACAACTGTACGAATCTCAACTAAATGGGCTTGAGGTATCCTTACCACCACTACAGTATTCTTATCAAGATTATGTTAGTTGGCGACAGGAGTTAGTAGAAGGACCAGAAGGAGAACAACTATGGAGCTATTGGCAACAAAAATTGGGCGGAGAATTACCTGTATTGAATTTGCCCACAGATAGACCACGACTTCCTATACAGACTGATAATGGTGGCAGCTACTCCTTCAAGTTATCTCAAAAGCTGACTGAACAACTAAAGGAACTAGCTAAAACAGAGAGAGCAACTCTTTATATGACTTTTTTGGCTGCTTTTCAAGTACTTCTGTATCGTTACACAGGTCAAGAGGATATCTTGGTAGGATCGCCTACATATGGTGGTAGGACTAAAGAGGAGTTTGCCTCTATTGTTGGTTACTTCGTTGACGCAGTAGTGATGAGGGGAGATTTGTCAGGGAGTCTCTCTTTTAGAGATTTTCTATCTCAAGTCCGTCAAACAGTCATGGAAGCGTTAGCTCATCAAGATTATCCCTTTACTTTATTGGTAGAGAAGTTAAAGGTAGAACGTGACTCCAGTCGTTCCCCTCTTTTTCAGGCTTGCTTTCTACTGCAAAAATTTCTGGAATCTCAAGATCAACCAAAGGTGTTTTTTAGCAGGGAAAAAACCTTGATGAAATGGGCCGGACTTGAAGTAGAAGCATTTGTACTAGATCAATATGAAGGTCAATATGATTTATTACTGGAAATGTTTGAAGAGGACTCATTTCTGGTTGGGTTCTTAAAATACAATGCTGACCTATTTGACGAGCAAACTATTGCTCGAATGGTTGGTCATTTCCAGAACTTATTAGAAGGGATAGTGAACGATCCGCAGCAGAGAGTAACAGTACTACCATTAATGACAGAGCCAGAGCTAGACCAAATACTGGTGGAGTGGAACAATACCAAAACAGATTACCCCAAAGATAAATGTATCCATCAGTTATTTGAGGAGCAGGTAGAGAAAAACCCAGATGCAGTAGCAGTAGTATTTGAACAACAAAAGTTGACCTATTCCCAATTAAACAGCAAAGCGAATCAACTAGCCCATTACTTGCAAAAATTGGGTGTAGTTCCAGAAACCCTAGTGGGAATATGTGTAGAGCGTTCAGTAGAGATGGTAGTAGGTTTATTAGCCATACTCAAAGCCGGAGGAGCTTATGTGCCATTAGACCCGGCCTATCCCCAAGAACGCCTAGAATATATGTTCGCTGACTCCCTAGTGTCAGTCTTACTAACTCAAGAACAATTATTAGCTCAACTCCCCCAAAATCAAGCCCAAGTAGTTTTTATAGATAGAGATTGGGAAAAAATAGCAACTGAAACACCAGAAAAAGTAGAGAGTGAAGTCAGCCCCCAAAATTTAGCTTATGTAATTTATACATCAGGTTCCACAGGTAAACCGAAAGGAGTCTTGGTAGAACACAAGGGACTGTGTAATCTGGCTACAGTTCAAATGCAAGGATTTCAAGTCAACTCAAACAGCAGAGTCGTTCAGTTCGCATCATTAAGTTTCGATGCCTCCATCTCGGAAATAGTAATGGCTTTAGGTTCAGGAGCTAGTTTGTATCTAGGCAGCCGAAATACCTTAATGCCTGGAGTGGGTATGAGTCAGTGGTTGCGTCACAACAAAATCACCCATATCACCATACCCCCCTCAGCTCTGGCAGTGATGCCCAAAGAGGAATTACCTGATTTAAAGACCATAGTGGTAGCAGGAGAAGCTTGCCCACCAGAGCTAATATCTCAGTGGTCTGTGGGGCGACAATTTGTGAACGCCTACGGACCAACAGAATCAACAGTATGTGCTACTATGGCCGAATGCTCACCAGAGTCTTCAGTCGCATCCATAGGTAGGCCAATAGGCAATACTCAAATATACATCCTAGACAGTAATTTACAACCAGTCCCCATAGGAGTACCTGGTGAAATTTATATAGGTAGTGTTGGTTTAGCTCGTGGCTATCTTAACCAACCTCAATTAACACAGGAAAAATTTATTTCCCATCCTTTGAGGAATTTAACCGAGGAGAGGCTTTACAAAACAGGAGATTCAGCTCGTTACTTACCGGATGGCAATATTGAGTTTCTTGGTCGCATAGATAATCAGGTGAAGATACGAGGTTTCCGAATTGAACCTGGAGAAGTTGAATCAATGCTCACGAGGCATCCCCAAGTCCAACAAGCTGTAGTAATTGACAGGGAAGATACTCCAGGGAACAAGCGGTTGGTAGCATACTTAGTTCCCGAACTAGAGTTTGAACAAAATGTCCAGGAGATGGAAAGCATAGAACTTTGGCCATCAATAGCAGAATACTATGTTTATGATGAGTTATTGTACTATGCGATGACTAATGACCATCGTCGAAACCAAAGTTATCAAGTGGCAATTAATCAACTTGTTAAAGATAGAGTAGTAGTAGAAATTGGTACAGGTAAGGATGCTATTTTGGCGAGATTTTGTGCACAAGCAGGAGCTAAGAAAATCTATGCTATTGAGAGAGACCAACAAACCAGTGAGTTAGCTAAAGCTAGCGTGGATAAGTTGGGATTATCGGCACAAATTGAAATCATACATGGAGATGCGATGACGGTTAACCTACCAGAGTTAGCAGATGTATGTGTTTCGGAAATTGTGGGAGCAATAGGCGGTTCTGAAGGAGCAGCAGTAATTATTAATAATGCCAGAAGGTTTTTGAAGCCAGATGGTGCAATGATTCCCGAAAGAAGTGTAACTAAGATTGCAGCAGTAACTCTTCCAGAACCGTTACTTAATCAACCCAGGTTTACAAAGGTTTCTGGTTATTATACCCAGAAAATATTTGAACAGGTTGGGTATCCTTTTGATTTACGAGTCTGTATTAAAGGATTTCCTCAAGCAAATTTACTTTCCAATCGAGAAATATTTGAGGATTTAGATTTTAATAAATCTTTAGATACAGATTTGACTCATCAAATTCAGTTAAGGATAGAAAAATCAGGCAGATTAGATGGTTTTCTGGTCTGGTTAAATTTGCATACTATTGAAGGTGAGTGTATAGATATTCTCGAACATGAGCATTGTTGGTTACCAGTTTATTTTCCAGTATTTGAGCCTGGTCTTGATGTGAGTGAAGGAGATGTGATTGAAGCTATTTGTAGCCGAAACCTTTGTGAAAATAATCTGAATCCAGATTATGCTATCCAAGGACGTATTATCAGGCAACAAGGAGAAGATATTGATTTTGAACACATTTCTTATCACTGGAAACAACAGTTTAAGCAAACTCCTTTTTATCAAAGGTTATTTGCAGAAAATGAAACATTTAGCACTTCTAACTTACAAATTTTAGATACTCACATCAACAATTGGCAAAACCTATTTAACCAACAAATTGAAGAAGACAAAAGTAAAGTAAAAGATCGATTATTCAATATCTCAGGTTGGAGTAGCAGTTACGACAACCAATCCTTACCAGAAGAGCAAATGCGAATTTGGGCAGGGGATATTGTAGCTCAAGTCTTAGCACATAAACCGAAAAAAGTATGTGAAATAGGTTTTGGAACCGGGTTGCTACTATTTGAAATTGCACCCCAAACCCAAGCCTATTATGGCGTTTGTCTATCTAGTATTTCACTAGAGTATATCCAACAACAAATACTCCAGAAACCAGGGAAATATGCTCATGTCAATCTAGCACAGAAAAGAGCACATGAGATAGGTGACATATCAGCTCAAAACTTCGATGTGGTGATTCTCAACTCAGTAATTCAATATTTTCCGAATGTAGAGTATTTGTTACAAGCAATATCTGAGGCAATTCGGATAGTCAAACCAGGAGGAATAATTATCCTGGGAGATGTCAGGAATTTTTCGTTAATAAAAGCATTTCATAGTTCGGTGGAAATGCATCAAGCAACTCCATCACTGTCATTAGAACAACTCCAGGCCAAGATAGAGAGACAAATACAGCAGGAGAAGGAGTTGTTAGTGTCACCAGAGTTGTTTGTAGCTCTCAAAGAAAAACATCCAGAAATAACTCATGTACAAATACGTTTACAGAGGGGAACAGAACATAATGAACTGAATAAATATAGGTATAGCGTACTGTTGCATATAGAAGCTCAACCAGGAACAGTAATAACACCAACGGTAGAAAGTGCAGCAGCTCTGGGTGCTCAGGAGATAGAAACTTATCTGCGAGAGCAAGAGCCAGAATCAGTTTGCTTTAGTGGTTTAGTCAATAGCAGAGTAGCTAACGATGTAGAGTTGGTAGAGTTGCTATCACAGCCAGAATCAAAACAGAATGTGCAGCAGTTAAGAGGAAAGTTAGAGTCAAAGGAAACCAAGAGCATCGAACCAGAGAGGTTATATGAACTAAGTGCTTCTTGTGGGTATAGTTTAGAGTTGTGTTGGTCAGCTCAGGGAAGTCCAGAATTAATGGATGGGGTATTTGTGCGCAGTGAGTTAGCAAAAAAAGGGATAGTGTTAACACCCCTAACTCAAAAATCGGTGGTAGCAGGTAACTGGGAGAATTATGGGAATAATCCCTTGAGTTCCCAGTTGAGAAAGGAACTGATACCACAGTTGAGAGAGTATCTGGAGTCGAGGTTGCCAGAGTATATGGTGCCATCAAGGTTAATGGTGTTGTCGCAACTGCCTCTGACTCCTAACGGTAAAGTAGACCGTAAGGCTTTGCCTGTCCCAGATGTGGCCAGTAGTGTGTTAACGGAGTATGTAGCTCCAGAGACGGAGATACAGAAGAACTTAGCAGAGATTTGGCAAGAAGTGTTGGGAATAGAAAAGGTGGGAATACATGATAACTTCTTTGATTTGGGTGGTCATTCTTTGATAGCAACGAAGGTGGTGTCTCGGGTGCGACAAGTCCTCAATATAGAGTTCCCCCTCACAAAGCTATTTGAGAATTCCCAGCTAGTGAGTCTGGCTCAGGAAATAGAGGTATATTTAGCTCAAAGCCAGTCAGTAGAGACCGTAGCAATTCAACCAAGGGAGGAAAATGAAAATCCTCCCCCGTTATCATATGCACAACAAAGGCTATGGTTTATCGAAAAAATGGCCTTGAGTAGCAACGCCTACAATATGCCATTGACACTAAATCTAGTAGGTAAATTGGACTATGTAGCCCTAGAAAAAAGTCTCAATGAAATCATTGCTCGCCATGAAACCCTGAGAACGACTTTCAGTGAAATCAACGACACACTAGTACAAATAATTCAATCCCCCTTTGAATTAGAACTACCTATACAAGACCTAAGTGGGTTAACAGCATCAGAAGCTACCACCAAACTGCAACAACTACTCCAACAAGAAAATGAACAAACATTTAATCTAGAAGTAGACCCCCCCATACGGGCTCAGTTGTTTCAACTAGGAACAACCGAACACATACTGCAAATTACATTACATCACATAGCAAGCGATGGGTGGTCACTGACAGTATTAACCAAAGAACTCTCAGCTATTTACACTGCCACACTGGAAGACGAACCATCCCCATTGCCCTCACTACCCATACAATATGCGGACTTTGCAGTGTGGCAAAAGAACTACTTACTTGGTGAAACCCTTGAAAGTCAACTCAACTACTGGAAGGAAAAGCTGCAAGACCTACCTCAACTACAACTACCCACAGATCATCCCCGACCAGCAGTTCAAACCTTTAATGGAGCGGGTATAGCGATAAACATACCAGCAGCAGTCACATCAAAAGTTAAACAACTCACCCAAAAGCAGGGGACAACTCTATTTATGACCCTGTTAGCAGCCTTCAAGATATTGCTATTTCGTTACAGTGGTCAAGAGAATATAGCAGTAGGTTCACCTATCGCCAACCGCAACCGGAGTGAAATAGAAGGGTTGATAGGTTTCTTTGTCAACTCCCTAGTCATGTACACAGATCTAGGAGGAGACCCTAGTTTCACAGAGCTATTAAACAGGGTTAAACAAACAGCCCTAGAAGCTTATGGAAACCAAGACATACCTTTTGAGAAATTGGTAGAAGAGTTGCAGCCAGAGCGGATACTATCGCAAAACCCCTTGTTTCAGGTAATGTTGGCTGTGCAGCAGGAAGAAGTATTAAAACCATCCTTTAGCTTACCCAACTTGGAAGTAGGTTGGTATGAAGGGGGAGGAGCTGAGATGACAGTGAGGTTCGACTTAGAGTTACATCTGTGGCCAGTAGGAGAAGAAATCAAAGGATTTTGTGCCTATAACCGAGACTTGTTTGAAGCCGAAACCATTAGTCGCATGATGTCACATTATGAAAACTTACTATCAGCAGCGCTACAGACTCCAGAACGACCTGTGAGCCAGTTGCCATTAATGACAGAGTCAGAGCTAGACCAAATACTGGTGGAGTGGAACAATACCAAAACAGATTATCCCAAAGATAAATGTATCCATCAGTTATTTGAGGAGCAGGTAGAGAAAAACCCAGATGCAGTAGCAGTAGTATTTGAAGAGCAAAAACTGACCTATTGCCAATTAAATAGCAAAGCTAATCAACTAGCCCACCACTTGCAAACCTTGGGAGTCAAACCAGATACCCTAGTGGGAATATGTGTAGAGCGCTCAGTAGAGATGGTAGTCGGGTTATTAGCCATACTCAAAGCCGGAGGAGCTTATGTGCCATTAGACCCTAATTATCCAACTTCACGTCTAGCTCAGATATTAGAAGATGGGGAGTTACACCTGGTATTAAGTGACTCCAACTCCCAGTTTCACTTACCAGAAACCCAAACACCTATAATACATATCAACCAAGCTAATACGGTAGAAATACAAGCTAATGTAGTCAGTAATGTTAATCCCCAGAACCTAGCTTATGTATTGTATACCTCTGGTTCTACAGGCCGACCTAAAGGAGTAGCAATTGAACACCGCAGTCCAGTGTCCCTATTGTATTGGGCACGAGAAGTATATAGCCAAGAGGAATTATCAGGAGTATTAGCTTCCACTTCTATCTGCTTTGACCTATCAGTATTTGAATTGTTTGTGCCCTTAAGTTGGGGAGGAAAAGTCATATTAGCTGAAAATGCTTTACATCTACCCGAATTACCAGCAGCAGGAGAAGTAAGCCTAATCAACACAGTACCATCAGCAGCCAGAGAATTAGTTAGAAACCAAAGTATTCCCACTGGAGTAAAAATAGTGAACCTGGCAGGAGAGCCTCTAGATAATCAACTGGTTCAACAACTGTATGAGCAACAAACAATTAAAGCAGTATATAACCTTTATGGTCCTAGTGAAGACACAACCTACTCAACATATGGCTTAATGGAAAAAGGAGGAACCAAGTCACCAACCATAGGTAGGCCAATAGCGAACACCCAGGTATATATTTTTAACGCTCATCAACAACCTGTACCCATAGGAGTAGCAGGAGAGCTACACATAGCAGGAGAAGGACTAGCACGAAGTTACTTAAAACAAGCAGAATTAACCGCTGAAAAATTCATCTTTTGGCAGGGGAAAAAATTATATAAAACGGGAGACTTAGTACGTTATTTATCTGATGGCAACATAGAATTTATCGGTAGAATAGACCATCAAGTAAAAATCCGAGGCTACCGCATAGAAACAGGAGAAATTCAGGGGATTTTAAATGAACATCCCAAAGTCCAACAAGCTGTTGTAATTGCCAGAGAGGATCAGCCAGGAGATAAACGTTTAGTAGGATACCTAGTAGCTGAAACTGAAACGGCAACTAATTTGAACCAAGAACTCTCAAATGATCAACTCAGTAATTGGCAAGAAGTATTCAATGAACAAATAGAGAATGAGGACAGAGAAATTACTGACCCCTTATTCAACATCTCAGGTTGGCGCAGCAGTTATGACAACCAACCCATACCAGAAAAGCAAATGCGGCTCTGGGCAGGAGATGTAGTAACTCAAGTATTAGGGGCTAAACCAAAGAGTGTGTGGGAAATAGGTTGTGGTACAGGAATGCTGCTGTTTCAAATTGCACCCCAGACACAAAAATATTTAGGCACAGATATTTCTAAGGTCTCATTAGAATACATCAAAAAACAAATAGAACCCGAACCAGACAAATATAGTCATGTATCCTTAGAACAGAAACGAGCCGAAGACATGGCTGATGTGGCTCCTAACAGTTTCGATATCGTGCTACTAAGTTCCATCGTGCAGTATTTCCCGAGTATGGAATATCTATTGCAAGTAATAGAAGAAAGTATCAGGGTAGTCAAACCAGGAGGAATGATTTTCCTAGGGGATATCCGCAATTTCTCCTTAATGAAAGCATTTCATAGTTCGGTACAACTGTATCAAGCAACCCCATCACTGTCAGGACAACAACTCAAGTCAAAGATAGACAGAAAAATGGAGACCGAGACCGAGTTGTTAGTGTCACCAGAGTTGTTTGTAGCTCTCAAGGAAAAATATCCAGAAATAAGTCATGTACAAATACGTTTACAGAGGGGAAGAGAAAACAATGAACTGAATAAATATAGGTATAACGTACTGTTGCATATAGAAGCCAAACCAGGAAAAGTAATAACTCCGACGGTAGAAAGTGGAGCAGCTCTGGGTGTTCAAGAAATAGAAACTTATCTGCGAGAGCAAAAGCCAGAATCAGTTTGCTTTAGTGGTTTAGTAAATAGCAGAGTGGCTAATGATGTAGAGTTGGTAGAGTTGCTATCACAGCCAGAGTTAAAACAGAATGTGCAGCAGTTGAGGCAGTTTTTCCAGTCAAAGGAAAGCAAGAGCATTGAACCAGAAAGGTTATATGAACTAAGTGCTTCTTGTGGGTATAGCTTAGAATTGTGTTGGTCAGCTCAGGGAAGTCCGGAATTGATGGATGCGGTATTTGTACGCAGTGAGTTAGCAGCAGAGGGAATAGTGTTAACACCCCTGACTCAAAAATCGGTGGTAGGAGGTAACTGGAATAATTATGGGAATAATCCGTTGATTTCCCAGTTGAGAAAGGAACTGATACCGCAGCTAAGAGAGTATCTGGAGTCGAGGTTGCCAGAGTATATGGTGCCATCAGGGTTGATGGTGTTGTCGCAACTGCCTCTGACTCCCAATGGTAAGGTAGACCGTAAGGCTTTGCCTGTGCCGGATATGGCAAGTAGTGTGTTAACGGAGTATGTGGCTCCAGAGACAGAAACACAGAAGATATTAGCAGAGATTTGGGCCGAAGTGTTGGGTATAGAACAGATAGGTATACACGATAACTTCTTTGATTTGGGTGGTCATTCTTTGAGGGCAACTCAGGTTGTGTCTCGGGTAAGACAGGGTTTTGGCAATGAACTGACTTTACAGAGTTTATTTGAGTCACCAACTATTGCTGGCATAGCTAAAAATATTGAAGTGGTGCGTCAGCTACCCCAAGATAAGACTACGTTAATTTCAGAAACAGAAGAATATGAGAGGTTTGTGTTATGAAAACAGTTGATTTTATTTCTTACCTGCAAAATCTGGGTATTAAACTTTGGATAGAGCAAGAGCAACTGGAATGTTATGCTCCCAAGGGAGCAATGACAGCAGAGCTAAAACAGAATCTAGTGGAGCGCAAGACAGAAATTTTAGAGTTTCTTCGAGAAGTACAAATAACTCAGAAATCTGTAGCTAGTTCCATTCAATCAGTTTCTAGGGAGCAAGTCATCCCATTGTCCTTTGCACAACAAAGGCTATGGTTTCTAGAAAAAATGGGCTTGAGTAGCAATGCCTACAATATGCCATTAATCCTACGTCTAGTAGGAAAATTGGACTATGTAGCCCTACAAAAAAGTTTCAACGAAATCATTGATCGTCATGAAGCTCTGAGAACCACCTTCAGTGAAATTAACGGTACCCCAGTACAAAGAATTCAACCCCCCTTTGAATTAGAACTACCCAGAATTGACCTCAGTGAGTTAACAGCATCTGAGCAAACCAGCAAACTGCAACAACTACTCCAAAAAGAAAATGAACAAACATTTAATCTAGAAGTAGACCTCCCCATACGGGCTCAGTTGTTTCAACTAGGAACAACTGAACACATACTGCAAATCACATTACATCACATAGCAAGCGATGGCTGGTCACTGACAGTATTGCCTAAAGAACTCTCGGCTATTTACACTGCCACACTGGAAGACCAACTATCCCCATTGCCCTCACTACCCATACAATATGCGGACTTTGCAGTGTGGCAAAAGAACTACTTACTTGGTGAAACCCTTGAAAGTCAACTCAACTACTGGAAGGAAAAGCTGCAAGACCTACCTCAACTACAACTACCCACAGACCATCCCCGACCCCCAGTTCAAACTTTTAACGGAGGGGGAATACCGATAAATATACCAGCAGCACTAACATCAAAAGTTAAACAACTCACCCAAAAGCAGGGAACGACCCTATTTATGACCCTGTTAGCAGTATTTAAGGTATTACTGTCTCGTTACAGTGGTCAAGAAAGTATAGCAGTAGGTTCACCCATAGCCAACCGCAACCGCAGAGAAATAGAAGGGTTAATAGGTTTCTTTGTCAACTCCCTAGTCATGTACACAGACCTGGGAGGGGACCCAACTTTTACAGAAGTATTAAACCGAGTTAAACAGACAGCTCTAGAAGCTTATGGTCATCAAGACATACCCTTTGAGAAATTGGTAGAAGAGTTGCAACCAGAACGGGCACTATCGCAAAACCCCTTATTTCAGGTAATGTTTGCCGTTCAGCAGGAGGAAGCATTAAAACCATCCTTTAGCTTACCCAACTTGGAAGTAGGTTGGTATGAAGGGGCAGGAGCTGAGATGACAGTGAGGTTTGACTTAGAGTTACATCTGTGGCCAGTAGGAGAAGAAATCAAAGGATTTTGTGCCTATAACCGAGACTTGTTTGAAGCCGAAAC
The DNA here is from genome assembly GCF_050015975.1 of Dapis purpurea BLCC-M126. Classification (NCBI taxonomy): domain Bacteria; kingdom Bacillati; phylum Cyanobacteriota; class Cyanophyceae; order Oscillatoriales; family Microcoleaceae; genus Dapis; species Dapis purpurea. Next base: position 12,405 of record NZ_JBNHER010000003.1, read on the forward strand.
CATTAGTCGCATGATGTCACATTATGAAAACTTACTATCAGCAGCGCTACAGACTCCAGAACGACCTGTGAGCCAGTTGCCATTAATGACAGAGTCAGAGCTAGACCAAATACTGGTGGAGTGGAACAATACCAAAACAGATTATCCCAAAGATAAATGTATCCATCAGTTATTTGAGGAGCAGGTAGAGAAAAACCCAGATGCAGTAGCAGTAGTATTTGAAGAGCAAAAACTGACCTATTGCCAATTAAATAGCAAAGCTAATCAACTAGCCCACCACTTGCAAACCTTGGGAGTCAAACCAGAAACCCTAGTGGGAATATGTGTAGAGCGCTCCATAGAAATGATAGTAGGTATACTCTCCATACTCAAAGCCGGAGGAGCTTATGTACCATTAGACCCTAATTATCCCACTTCGCGTCTCAATTACATGGTAGAAGATGCACAACTATCTATCATTTTGACTCAAGAAAAATGGCAACATCATCTATCGGACACAAAAGCATCAGTAATTTGTTTGGATACAGATTCCAAAATTATTAATCAACAGAGTCAGGAAATACCCGAAAATCAGATAACAGCTAATCAGTTAGCTTATGTTATCTATACTTCAGGTTCGACAGGCAAACCAAAGGGAGTTACTATTCCTCATCAAGGAGTAGTTAGGCTTGTTAGCAACACCAACTATGTGCAACTGGAAGCAACAGACCGAGTAGCTCAAGTTTCCAACACCTCTTTTGATGCAGCCACATTTGAAATTTGGGGAGCTTTATTACACGGAGGCGTGGTAGTAGTAATTACCAAATCTCTACTCCTTTCTCCTCAACAGTTTGTCAACTATATCAAACAAGAAAAAATCACCACACTGTTTTTGACAACAGCTTTATTTAATCAGTTAGCCTACTCAGTACCAGAAGCATTCAGTACCTTGAAACATTTGTTATTTGGAGGAGAGGCAGTAGACCCGAAATCAGTGAAACAGGTACTAGAGAAAGGGGCACCAGAAAGATTACTTCATGTGTATGGACCAACAGAAAACACTACATTCTCTTCATGGTACAAGGTGACTAAAGTAGCACAAGGAGCAACAAATCTGCCCATAGGCAAGCCAATATCCAACACCCAGGCATACATTCTGGACTCAAAGAATCAACCAGTGCCCATAGGAGTGCCTGGAGAACTTCATATAGGAGGAGATGGTTTAGCAATAGGCTACCACAACCGCCCCGAACTGACAGCCTCGAAATTTATTCCTAATCCCTTTGAGGAATCAAAAAAAGCCAAATTATACAAAACAGGAGACTTATGCCGTTATCTAGATGATGGCAATATAGAATTTATCGGGCGGATAGACCATCAGGTAAAAGTGCGAGGATACCGAATAGAAACAGGAGAAATAGAAGCAGTCCTCAATTCATACCCTCAAGTTAAAGAAACGGTAGTATTAGCAAGAGAAGATAACCCAGGAGATAAACGTTTAGTAGCATACATAGTACCAGAAACCGAAAGCACAACCAGTTCCAACCCCGAACTGTCAGAAACCCAAGTAGATAGTTGGCAAGATATATTTAACCAACAAATATATGACCAACTAAGTGAAGTAAGTGACCCCCTATTCAACACCAGAGGATGGATAAGCAACTACGATAACCAGCCGATACCAGTAGAGCAAATGCGCGTCTGGGCTGGGGATATAGTAACTCAAGTATTAGCCAAGAAGCCAGAGAGTGTGTGGGAAATAGGTTGTGGCACAGGAATGCTGCTATTTCAAATCGCACCGCAGACAGAAAAATATTATGGTACAGATATATCCAAGGTATCATTAGAATACATAAAACAACAAATAGAAGAGCAACCAGACAAATATAGTCATGTATCCTTAGCACAGAAACGAGCCGAAGACATGGCTGATATAGCTCCTAATAGCTTCGATGTGGTACTTCTGAGTTCTATAGTCCAGTATTTCCCTAGTGTGGAGTATTTGTTGTCAGTCATAGAAAATAGTATCAGGGTAGTCAAACCAGGAGGAACGATTTTCCTAGGGGATATCCGCAGTTTTCCATTAATGAAAGCATTTCATAGTTCGGTGCAACTGTATCAAGGAACTCCATCACTATCGCTAGAACAACTCAAGGCCAAAATAGACAGAAAAATGGAGACCGAGACCGAGTTGTTAGTGTCACCAGAGTTGTTTGTAGCTCTCAAAGAAAAACATCCAGAAATAACTCATGTACAAATACGTTTACAGAGGGGAACAGAACATAATGAACTGAATAAATATAGGTATAGCGTACTGTTGCATATAGAAGCTCAACCAGGAACAGTAATAACACCAACGGTAGAAAGTGCAGCAGCTCTGGGTGCTCAGGAGATAGAAACTTATCTGCGAGAGCAAGAGCCAGAATCAGTTTGCTTTAGTGGTTTAGTCAATAGCAGAGTAGCTAACGATGTAGAGTTGGTAGAGTTGCTATCACAGCCAGAATCAAAACAGAATGTGCAGCAGTTAAGAGGAAAGTTAGAGTCAAACGAAAACAAGGGTATCGATCCAGAGAGGTTATATGAACTAAGTGCATCTTTGGGGTATAGCTTAGAGTTGTGTTGGTCAGCTCAAGGAAGTCCGGAATTGATGGATGCGGTATTTGTGCGTAGTGAGTTAGCAACAGAGGGAATCGTGTTAACACCCCTGACTCAAAAATCGGTGATAGGAGGTAAATGGAATAATTATGGGAATAATCCGTTGAGTTCCCAGTTGAGAAAGGAATTGATACCGCAGGTGAGAGAGTATCTGGAGTCGAGGTTGCCAGAGTATATGGTGCCATCAGGGTTAATGGTGTTGTCGCAACTGCCTCTGACTCCTAACGGTAAAGTAGACCGTAAGGCTTTGCCTGTCCCAGATGTGGCCAGTAGTGTGTTAACGGAGTATGTAGCTCCAGAGACGGAGATACAGAAGAACTTAGCAGAGATTTGGCAAGAAGTGTTGGGAATAGAAAAGGTGGGAATACATGATAACTTCTTTGATTTAGGTGGTCATTCTTTGATGGCAACTCAGGTTGTGTCTAGAGTTCGGGATACTTTTAATATTGAGTTACCTATAACAAGTATATTTGAATATTCAACTATAGAACAATTAAGTACTTACCTTGAAAATACTAGTAATATTAACGTATCTCTAGCACAACGACTACAAACAACCTCTAATAATCCAGAAAAACGGGAGGAAATAGAGCTATGAAAACATTAGAAAAATTTTTAGACGATCTCGCTAATCAAGATATCAAATTATGGCTTGAAGGTCAACGCTTGCGCTGCAATGCTCCAGAAGGAGTTTTGACATCAGAGCTACGAACTAAATTAAGCGATCGTAAGCAGGAAATTATTACTTTTTTGCAACAAGCTAATTTAAAGAGAGAACTCAAGGAAGACTTAATTAATCCTATTGAGCGCAATGGCAATCCTCCGCCATTATCCTTTGCGCAACAAAGGCTATGGTTTATTGAAAAAATGGCTTTGAATAGGAATGCCTATAATATGCCATTAACCCTAGAGCTAGTAGGAAAACTCGACTATGTAGCCCTAGAAAAAAGTCTCAACCAAATCATTGCTCGCCATGAAACTCTGAGAACAACTTTCAGTGAAATCAACGATACACCAGTACAAATAATTCAATCCCCCTTTGAATTAGAACTACCTATACAAGACCTAAGTGAGTTAACAGCATCTGAGCAAACCACCAAACTGCAACAAGTACTCCAACAAGAAAATGAACTTTCATTCAATCTAGAAGTAGACCCCCCCATACGGGCTCAGTTGTTTAAACTAGGAAAAGCAGAACACATACTGCAAATCATATTACATCACATAGCAAGCGATGGCTGGTCACTTACAGTATTACCCAAGGAACTTTCAGTTATTTACACTGCCATAGTGCAAGACCAACCATCCCCAATACCAGAGTTGCCCATACAATATGCGGACTTTGCAGTGTGGCAAAGGAACTACTTACAAGGTGAAACCCTTGAAAGTCAACTAAGTTACTGGAGGCAAAAGCTCCTTGACTTACCTCAACTACAACTACCCACAGACCATCCCCGACCTCCAGTTCAAACTTTTAATGGAGCAGGTATACCCATAAACATACCAGCAGAGCTGACCTCAAAAGTTAAACAACTGAGTCAAAAGCAGGGAACTACCCTATTTATGACCCTGTTAGCAACCTTCAAAGTCTTAATGTCTCGTTACAGTGGTCAAGAAAGTATAGCAGTAGGTTCACCTATAGCTAACCGCAACCGCCGAGAAATAGAGGGGTTGATCGGTTTCTTTGTCAACTCCCTAGTCATGTACACAGACCTAGGAGGAGACCCTAGTTTCACAGAGATATTAAATCGAGTTAAACAAACAGCTCTAGAAGCTTATGGTAATCAAGACATACCCTTTGAGAAATTGGTAGAAGAGTTGCAACCGGAACGTTCTTTATCGCAAAGCCCCTTGTTTCAGGTAATGTTTGCCGTTCAACAGGAGGAAATCTTAAAATCATCCTTTAGCTTACCCAACTTGGAAGTAGGTTGGTATGAAGGGGCAGGAGCTGAGATGACAGTGAGGTTTGACTTAGAGTTACATCTGTGGCCAGTAGGAGAAGAAATCAAAGGATTTTGTGCCTATAACCGAGACTTGTTTGAAGCCGAAACCATTAGTCGCATGATGTCACATTATGAAAACTTACTATCAGCAGCGCTACAGACTCCAGAACGACCTGTGAGCAAGTTGCCATTAATGAAAGAGGCAGAGCGAGACCAAATACTGGTGGAATGGAACAATACGAAAACAGATTACCCAAATAACAAGTGTATCCGTCAATTATTTGAAGATCGGGTAGAGAAAACCCCAGATGCAGTAGCAGTAGTATTTGAACAACAAAAGCTGACCTATTGCCAATTAAATAGCAAAGCTAATCAACTAGCACATTACTTGCAAAAGTTGGGAGTAGTTCCAGAAACCCTAGTGGGAATATGTGTAGAGCGTTCAGTAGAAATGGTAGTAGGAATACTCGCCATACTCAAAGCTGGAGGAGCTTATGTGCCACTAGATCCCAATTATCCATCAGAACGTTTGGCTTATATGATTTCTGATTCCCAAGTATCCATATTGCTAACTCAGCAATCATTAGTAACGTTATTATCAGAACATGAAGCTCAGATAGTGTGTTTAGATAGTAACGACAACCTATGGTCAGACTGTTCTCAAGGCAATTTAAGTAGTGAAGTCAAACCATCGAACTTGGGCTATGTTATTTATACCTCTGGGTCTACAGGTAAGCCAAAAGGAGTGGCTATGAGTCAAGGTTCTCTAGTGAATCTAATCCTTTGGCAACAGCAGGAAACAATAGTTGGTCAAGGAGCAAAAACTCTACAATTTGCTCCCATTAGTTTTGACGTATCCTTCCAAGAAATATTCTCCACCTGGTATTCGGGAGGGATTCTGGTATTAGTGTCTTCAGAACTAAGGCGCGATCCGCTAGCATTGATGGAATTCTTAACTCACAATCAGGTAGAGCGACTATTTTTACCCTTTGTAGCTTTACAACAGTTGGCCTTAGTGGCATCTCAATGCCAAAATCTGCCACCATTGCGTGAGGTGATAACAGCAGGGGAACAATTGCAGGTGACAGCAGACCTGGTGGAGATGATGAAGCGACTGCCTGAATGTAGACTGCAAAACCAATATGGACCATCAGAAAGCCATGTAGTTTCTGCTTACACATTAGAAGGAGATGCAGATAACTGGCCGAAACTCCCCCCGATAGGTCGTCCGATTGCCAATACTCAACTTTATGTTCTCAGTGGTGAGCAACAACCATTGCCAGTAGGGGTTCCAGGAGAACTTTACATTGGTGGAGTCGGTCTGGCAAATGGTTATCTGAACCGGGGAGAATTAACAACTGAGAAATTCATCCCTCATCCTTTTGATAACTCAAAAGTCACAAAATTATATAGAACAGGAGACTTATGTCGTTATCTAGCTGATGGCAACATAGAGTTTTTAGGGCGGATAGACAACCAAGTAAAAATCCGAGGATACCGGGTAGAAACGGGGGAAATAGAAGCGACCCTAACTCAACATACTATAGTTAAAGAAACAGTAGTATTAGCCACCGAAGACAACCTAGGTAATAAACGTTTAGTGGCGTATATAGTGTTAGAAACCGAAACTCTAGCTAGCTCAAACCAAGAGATATCAGAGGCAGAACAAATCAAGAAATTGAAACAGTATCTGAAAGAGCAGTTTCCGGAGTATATGATACCGAGCGGTTTTGTAGTGTTGTCGCAACTGCCTCTGACTCCAAGTGGAAAAGTAGACCGGAAGGCATTACCTGTACCGGATAATATCAGTAGTGTGTCAACGGAGTATGTAGCTCCTGAGACGGAGAAACAGAAGGCATTAGCAGAGATTTGGAGAGAAGTGTTGGGTATAGAACAGATAGGTATACACGATAACTTCTTTGATTTGGGTGGCCATTCTATGAATGCCACTCAGGTTGTGTCTCGGGTGCAACAAAGATTGCCAGTAGAGTTCTCTATAAGTAAGCTATTTCAAAATCCTACTATCGCTCAACTAGCAGAAGTTTTAGTTGAACAAGAGTTGGAACCAAAGGAAAGTCAAGTTATTCTAAGGGTTTCTAGGGAACAGGAAATTCCCCTTTCTTACCCTCAAGAATTTATTTTGGGCTGGCGTCCGTTGAACGGTATGTATAGTTTTACCGTAGATGGTCTTCTCAATCTAGCAACCTTAGAGCAAAGCTTCAACGAAATCATCCGACGACATGAAAGCCTACGAACCACTTTTCCCTCCATAGATGGAAAACTTATACAAGTAATTTCTCCAGTCGCCAAAATTAATCTGTCAGTAGTAGAATTACCATCATCACCAGAACAGATAAACAAACTCGAACAGCTAGCAAGAACTGAAGCCCAAAAACACTTTGACCTAGCAAGCCCCCCGCTGTCTGTCACCCTAGTACGACTTAGCCCAGAAACTCATGTAGTAATATTGGTCATAGACCACATAATATATGACGGTTGGTCTATAAACATACTAATCTCAGAACTATATAAATTGTATGAAGCCTACAGTCAAGGAAACCCACCCCCATTACCAGAACTACCCATTCAATATGCCGACTACTCCCACTGGCAACGACAACAAACAGCAGAGGTATTAGAAGAACATCTAAGCTACTGGAGACACAAACTAGCAGGAACTTCCTCAATATTACCCCTACTAACAGACCGCCGACCTCCAGAAGTGCAAAGTCGCGAGGGAAGATTTGAAAAATTGGAACTCAATCAGAACTTAATACAGAAACTTGAGCAACTGGGTCAAGAGTTAGGTACAACATTATTTACGACTATGCTGAGTGCAGTTTTTGTCTTATTGTATCGTTATAGTGGAGAGTCTGACTTAATAGTAGGTGCAATAACTGCTAACCGCAACAGAGTCGAAATAGAACCATTAATTGGTATGTTTGCAAGCATCCTTCCAATTCGTTCTCATTTCTCAGATGACTCTAGCTTTACCGAATTGTTAACTCAAGTCAAACAAACAACTGAAGATGCCTATAAACATCAGGATTTACAATTTCCACAGCTATTAGAGGAACTTATTCCAGGTACGGAAGTTAAGGAAAACCGTCTAATGCGAGTGTACTTTGACTTTCTAAATATCAAATCACTGGACTCTTGGGATTTACCAGGATTAAGAGTGACTCCTAGGGTTGCAGATTATCCAGACATTGCTAGTAGAATGGATTTAGAAATATATCTATGGAAAGCACCATCAGGACCAGAACACGAAGCTTATGTTTGTTACAACACAGACATATTTGACGGAGCAACCATTGCTAGGTTGATGGAACATTTCCTAACTTTACTAGAAGCAATAGTAGCCAACCCCCAAGAAAAAATCTCAAAACTCCCCCTAATAACAGCAGCAGAAAAACAGAAAATTCTGCAGGAATGGAATAACAGCAAAATAGATTATCCAACAGACAAATGTATCCATCAATTATTTGAGAATGTTGTTGAAAAGAACCTAAATGCAGTAGCTTTAATATTTGAGGAGCAACAATTAACCTACGCCCAACTCAACTACAAAGCTAACCAACTTGCCCACCATCTATTAGTTTTAGGTATCAGTCCAGAAACACCAATAGGCATATATATTGACCCTACTGTAGAAAGAGTCGTTGGTTTATTAGCAATACTCAAAGCAGGAGGAGCTTATATCGCAATAGATCCAACCGACAAATCACAGGATTTACAGTCAATTTCAGTAATTTTAACTCTAAACGACCTCAAATCAGAACTTCCCGACTCCAATGCTCAAATTCTGTGTCTAGATACTGAGTGGGAGTCAATAGCCAAACAGAATACAGACAACCCAAATACAGGAACAACAGCCACCAACCTTGCCTATATCCTCAATCAAACCCCAGCGCGTTCCTGCTCGCCAGTAGAACATCAGGCTGGACTTAAACGTTTACAATGGCTACAAGAAACGCTGAAAATCACTAATCAAGATCTTCTACTGCATAAAACATCTCTGACTCAAGATGTAGCTCTTCTAGAAATAGGTTTACCTCTAATTAGTGGTGGTACTGTCGTTATAGCTACAAATAACGAGCCTACAGAATTACAGAAATTAATCGGCAAGCACAAAGTTACGATAGTTCACCTATATCCGTCAGAACTACCCACCTGGTTAAATACAAATAACCAGGCAGCATCTTTGAATAGTTGGCGATCGCTCCTGAGTAGTGGAGAAATTCTATCAACAGAGATAGCAAATGAATTTCTCCAAAGCTACCCAGTTTCATTACATAACTTCTACAGTATCCCAGAAGCAGCAGGAGAAGTCACTCACTGGCAATGGCTAGAAGAACCTCCCAGAGAAAATGTACCTGTAGGCAACCCTGGTCGGTTATCAGTTTATGTATTAGACCAATACCAAGACCCTGTTCCCACAGGAGTACCAGGAGAAATCTATATTGGAGGTTCCAGTTTAGCCAGAGGTTATCTGCATCAACAGGAACAGAGATCGCAGAAATTTATTGAACACCCCCAATTAGGTAAACTATTTCAAACAGGAGACATAGGTCGTTATCACAACAAAGGTTATCTAGAAATAGTCGGTGTAAAACAAAGGTATACATGGTTCCAAGGGAAGCGAATAGAACTAGCGGACATAGAAACCGCCCTATTATCAGCTCCCGGAGTAGAACAAGCTTATGTATTAGCTAATCAAACATTCCTAGTAGCTTATGTTGTGGTGGCAGGAGTCTGGAACCCCCAAGAATTAGATTCTCAAATTCAACAGCAGTTACCTCCATACATGATGCCAGGAGCTTATGTTCCTGTATCAAGTTTACCTTTAACTCACAAAGGAAAAGTAGACGAAGTAGCGTTAGCGCATTTCCCAGTAACTGACAATGAGACAGAGCGTAAAATTGCTCAGAAGCGATGGAAGGACTCCCACGTGTATATATCGCCTACCAATGATATTAGTATTAATTTTAGATAGGAGTCAGTGGTAAAATACTAATATATTAATGATTAGTTTAGCTTGGAAAAAGAGGGCTTTACCTATACATTGGAATATTTTAACTCACAAATGATGACAAATATGTAAGGGAACTGGACAAATATTACAATAACGGAACAACAAAAATATTCACAGCAGTAGCTATAAAAGCAGCCCATAAATTCCAAATAGAAAAGCAGAGTATTCATTTAGATGGAACTTCAATGAGTGTACATGGAGAGTACAAGTGCGACTCGCTCCTATTAGGAGCCTCTAGCAACTAGAGGGGTATGAATAGGGTTCAACGAGGACACAGCGGAAGAGCCTGCAATAAGCGAGGCCACCAAAGAAGAGCCTGTTGGATAACTGAGTTACGGATGTGAGTGAAAGTCTCACCCGTCAAGGGATAACGGACTCCCGACCTGACCACACCGAGCTAGACCTTTTCCACTAGCAGAGTGAAGCTGGTATCAGGCCCCAACCAGAGCTAAGAGTGATAGGCGCACTGGGGGCAATGGGGAGACGGCATGGGTACATTACGGAATGTCCTGAAAAAGCGTCTTATTCCACGGCAAGGAGGCACTCCGAACTCTCCTGACCGCACACGAGTATTCCCGCGTCGAATTTGTATATCAGACGCATCCCTGGGGATCGTGTAGGCGAATTGGACAGCCCTAAAACCGTCAAAACAATCTGCAACTCGGAACGAGGAAAAACGTTGAGAGAGTCTCTAGAAAGGTCGAAAACTAGAGTAGGTGGGAAAGCACGGAAATCTCTCCAACGGGTAGGATGCAAGCGCAAATTGCTTGCAGGGTAATCAGCGTAGTGAAATTTAGTAAGAGAGTACGCTTAGACACATGAGTAATCATAGTGAAGTCTGGAGTAGCCAAGACTGGAAGAAATTCCAGAAAAATCTGTTCCGCCTCCAAAAACGAATCTACAAAGCCATGCAGAATGGAGACACTCGTAAAGTGCTGAGTCTTCAACGTTTGGTGCTGAAATCCCATGCTGCAAGGATGCTGGCTGTAAGACAAGTCTCTCAGCTTAACTCTGGGAAGAAAACTTGTGGGGTCGATGGACAAAAATCCTTAAACTTCAACCAAAGGCTTAACCTAGCCCAAAAGCTAAAAGAAGCAAACCACTGGGAACATGAGGAATTAAGGGAAGTTAAAATCCCTAAGAAAAATGGGAAAATCCGAACATTGAAAATCCCAACCATCGCAGATAGGGCATGGCAATGTCTTATCAAATATGCCTTAGAACCCGCCCACGAGGTAACATTCCACGCCCGAAGTTACGGCTTTAGGCCAGGCAGAGGTACACATGACGCACAAAAATACGTCTTTGATAACCTAAAAAGTCGGGTCAAAGGTCACGAGAAGAGGGTAATCGAACTAGACATTGAAAAATGTTTCGACAGAATTAACCACAAGGCGATTATGACTAAGGTCACCGCCCCCCAACAAATAAAAACGGGGTTGTGGAGATGCTTAAAAGCAGGGGTATCACCTGAGTTTCCAGAACAAGGTACACCCCAGGGTGGTGTAGTTTCACCACTATTAGCCAATATAGCATTAAACGGTATAGAGGAGATCCACCCATCCGTAAGATATGCGGATGATATGGTATTTTTCTTAAAGCCAAAAGACAACGCTGAGAAGATTTTAGAAAAAGTACAGCAATTCCTAGCGAAACGTGGGATGAATATATCAACAGAGAAGACAAAGATAACGCGGGCAACGGCAGGCTTTGATTTCTTGGGATGGCACTTCAAAGTGCAAGAAAACGGGAAATTTCGATGCACCCCCTCAGAGGAAAACTACGAAAAATTCCGGAAGAAAGTCAAAGCCATAGTCAACAACTCTGCATTAGCCACCACCGCTAAAGCGAAAAAGCTAAGTCCCATTATCAGGGGTTGGAGAAATTACCACCGTTATTGCAAGATGGACGGGTCAAGGTTTAGACTATGGCACTTAAGCCATGCAACCTTCAAAAAGTTCCTCAAGGACAAAAACAAAGGTAAAAACGAAGCCACAAAACTCACAAATCAAGCATTTCCGGCGGTTCCGTACTCCGAAAATAAGTTCGTCATGGTTAAAGGAGAAAAATCTCCCTATGACGGTGACTTACTCTACTGGAGTAAAAGAAATTCCAACCTATACGATGGTCATACAGCAAAAGCGCTAAAACGGCAAGGCTATAAATGTGGGCACTGCGGATACTACCTAGACAACAACGAAAAGGTACATCTGCATCACGTCAATGGCAACCACGATAATTGGAACCCTAAGAATCTCTTAGCGGTACATGAGTCATGCCACGATTATATCCACATGGGCAAAAGGCCAAAAGCCTAAGATTATCTAGGAGCCGTGATGCGATGAAAGTCGCACGTCCGGTTCTGAAGGAGAGGTGCGGAGGGTAATACCTCCCATCGACTCTAACAAAAGAAACAGAAGAAACAGAAGAAACCCAAGAAGAAAAAGAAGAAGAGAAATTAGAAATCAACTCGGAAATGAAAGCAATAGAAATAGTCCACGGATACTCAAGAGATAAAAGACCAGACCTGAAACAATTTATCATAGATATGATAGTAACAGGAGATGGAGACATACCATTATATTTAAAAATAGACTCAGGAAATGTAGGTGATAAAAGTGTATTTGTAGAAAGATTAAAAGAATTTAAAAAACAATGGATATTTGAGGGAATATGTGTAGCAGATAGAGCCCTATATACAGCAGATAATTTAGCAGCAATGAAAGAATTACAATGGATAACAAGAGTACCACTCAGTATTAAAGAAGCACAAAATAAAATCTTAGATGTCAAAGAGAAAGAATGGCAGGATAGTCAAATATCAGGTTACAAAATAGCAGTGAAAGAATCAGGATATGGAGGGGCTTTGTTGCATGAAAGTGGCGATCGCGACGATTCCCCTGATGGGAGTTAACTAGATTGCTACTTTGTAGCTTTTGGGTTTACCTGTTTGAATCATACGGTTCAGCATGGCACATTGTATAAATAACTCTACTGCGTATAAATAACTCTACTGCTTGATTGTCGAATTTTCGTCGTCGCAACTTTCCTCCAAATATCACTTTGAGCCTAAACATAGTGGTTTCAGATAAGGAGCGTCGATGGTAGCCACTTTCACGCTTCCATTTTTTTCGTCCCACTTGCCTAATGCACCTCAAATTTTCATCTCTAGGGTGAGGAATTCCTCTACAGTTGCCATGTTGCCAAATCACTGCATTTTTTCGCGGTGGGATTGTCGTTTTTGCCCCTAACTGACTGGCTTTTTCATAGCACTTGTGCTTATCATAAGCTCCATCACCTGACACTTGTGTTATTTCACCTTCTACCCCATCTAATAGATCGCCAAATACTTGGTCGTCACTTACATCATTAGTTGTGGCAACTGCTGTAACAATTTCTCCCGTGACCTCATTCACACCTAAATGTAATTTATGCCATGTCCTGCGTTTACGTGACAACCATGAATCCAGGTTTTCCATTCCCCCTCACCGTAGACTTTGACTCCCGTAGAATCTACTTGCAGCAATTTAACAGAGGAACGTCAAAAGATAGTCAAGTATTTAGGAAAGAGTTGTAGTCAATATTATCTAATAATTTGATTTGGTTAATTTGAAATAAAAAAAAGTCAAAAGTAATACAGAAAAGTTTTAAATAGAAATTTAAGGGTCGATGAAAATATTTGTCGCCCTCTCTTGTCATGTTTATTTTAACTGAAATAACTCCCTTTATTGCCCAAGAACATCCCGAGGTGAAAACTCATTCAATTAAATTACTAAATCCCTCCTATTTTTTGACATAAACAGTTAACATCATCCAAGAAAATTAGGTGAATAAAATTTTTCTAGCTGGAATTTTTAAAAAATATCTATAATCTGAGTCACATCTGCGGAATGTGGGATAAAACTGGTGGTTACAATCTAGAATCAGCGAAGGCCAATGAAACGAGATTGAATAATTTAATTTTATTAATAGCTATTTCATACACAATTAGTTCTTTTAAAGGGCAAAAAATTAAAAATAAAGGCATTCAAGAATATATATCAAGAACTAATGAAAGAGGTAGAAAAGAAAGAAGAAACAGTAGTTATTGGTTGGGATTATCTTGTATTTATTGGGCAGTAAATGATAATTTTACGTGGGAATTAGTAGAAATTTTAATGAGGCTCAATCCTCATAAATCTCTATATTATCGAAGAGGAATTAAAACGATCAATAAACGGCTTAATTAGACTGTAATTTCTACTTAATGATCGATATAATCGATTAATAAAAGTGAGTTTTTTCATAATATTATTACCCAGTATGACTTGAATAATAATTCAATTAAGATGGGTGGTGTAGGCGTTCGCGGAGCGAACGCATTACACCCCTTCATTTTCAATAAGCGTTGTCTTTTAGTTGAATTATTATTCAGCCCATGAACGCAAATACCTCTCTATATATAGCTTTCAGCTAGCTTGTCACCCCGTGAGCGACAAGGGTTACAGGTTATTGAGGATTGCCTACTTGCGACAATAATGCTATACTATATCCTCTTGCTTAGTCAATTAAAGAGTTGCCCGCTTATGGGCGAGGCTTTAGACCCAATTTTTCGGTAGATGTTAACTGGATTTAGGAAAAATAAAGATTAAAAATAAGGTCAAAACCTTATACTGTAATACTTTAACCTTAAATTAACTGTTTTCTTGATATATCTAGGTTTTCCTGCGGAATGCTACGCAAACAGCTATTTTAAGCCAAGTCAGGTATTTTCCCTGGTACTACTGGGTTTGATGCCATTTTTGGCATCAAAAATCTCAAAGTCTAGTTAATATCCTCTGGTAGCCTAAAGCTTAGGAGTTCCTTATATATACAGTTGTAATTCCCATTTCTCCTGACTCCTACCCTCACTCATAAGATTTTTCAGCAGACCCCAATTAAACTTACAAAGTGCTAGACTTCTCTAATTCCCAAACTCCTTACGCTCCAGAATATTTACACAAGCTAATAAAACCCTGAAAGTTAATCCCCCACCAATGAATATCCCTACCCACTCTAAATATGGTATGTATGGCAACTGTCTCACAATTTCATCAACAACTTCAACATTAATAGGTTGAATAATCTCAAAATATTGCTGATAAAGGAAGACATACAATGTACCAAACCCACCTATCAGCAATATAGATGACAAACTACGCAAAATTGTTGCCAATGTTAGAGCAGATCTGTTAACCGTTAACTCAAAAGGTACAGTTCGCTGTCGGAGTTGAGGCAAAATCAGATCGTTATACTGACTGACAATATCCAATAATTTCTGAAGCGATGCCCTAATATTATCAGGACGCAAACTATTAACCAAAGCACGGCGATCGGCTTCCTTATTGTACTTTTTGATAATCTTGAACGTATTTAGTTCTGGCACGAGATATTGGAGTGAGCCATCTAATGCTAAGAAAGACCTACTAACTTTCAGAAATGCCCAGTTAGTTGGTATTTTGTACTCAAAGGCTACATTAGTCACTTCTTGACTAGCCCCACCCAAGGACTTTTCCCGATATGATAATCCCTTGAGTGCAGATTTAGCTGACCAAGCATCAAATCCACGAGCGATCTTCACCCTTGCTCTAGAAACGTTTATTTTTGGAACATCTGTACCAAACCGCATATAATAATCAGAAGCACTAGTAAAATCTGCTTCTGACAAAGCATTTATATAATTCAAGTAAATGGTTCTCAATTCTTTCTCCAGAGTTCCCGTACTTCCCAAATCAATTAATACAAACTTACTTTTGCGTAACAAAATTATATTACCTGGGTGTAAGTCTCCATGATAAAGATTATCTTCAAAGATTTGTCGGAATAAGGATATGTAGAGCTTTTCCCCAATTTCTTTGGGGTCTACATCGTTTTCATCATCCCACTGCTTCACTCTGGTGCGATCACTCAGTAATGCCTTAATGTAGTCGGACATCAAAACACCGTCTATAAATTCCATGACTAAAACTCTACGTTTACAATATTTCTGATATACTGTTGGGACATATATTTTATGGAATTTGAGGTTATTTTTCATCCGACGACCGTTAGCAGCTTCATAGCGGAAATCCAATTCTTCCTTGAAAGTATTGTCCAGTTCTACTAGAAACTCATCCCAACGGAAATAAGTAGCAAAATTTATAGATACCAAAAAGTTAACAAAAATCTTGATTATATCCAAATCTCGCTTGAAAGTATCTGCTAAACCAGGACGCTGAACTTTAACAACTACAGAAATTTTCTTTTTCTTTTTGTTTTTATTTTTCAATAAAACTGCCCTATGAATTTGAGCAATAGATGCAGCTGCTAGAGGTTGCTCATCAAAACTCTCAAAGATTTTATCTATAGGGGCACCTAATTCTGATTCAATAGTTGAACGTGCTAGATCAAAAGGAAACCCAACAGCTTCATATTGCAGGCTTCGTAATTCATCACATACTTCATCTGGAAAAAGGTCTGTTCTTAGTGCTAGTATCTGACCTACTTTTACCCAAAAGCCACCAAATTCTTCAAAGATTTCTCGTAATTGGGTAGCTGTTTTTTGCACATCTGACTTACCAGTAAACTTGCGATATTGTATTCTTGCAAAATAAACTATGAATCGCCAAATAACATAGGGGGTTGATAAACGACGGCTATCCAGATTCTCTACTACCTTGACTTTTTTTCGGTTTTTTTTCTCGATTATAGGTGTAGGGATATACTTCTTATTGATCATCTTTTGAACTATACTGATAAACTGTTGATTAATGGTTTCAAGAATTAAGAATTTAGAATTTAGAATTACCTCTCCTTGAAAAGAAGAGGATTGACGAACAGGAAAATTTTTATTTATTATCCCTTTAAAAGGGGAGACTTTAAACCACAATATTTCGGTAATTTATATTTTATTTCACCAAGAAAATTATTATGTTTACTGATGATTAAAATATCAAAAATCCGATCCAATTTTACATCAAGAAAACCCAGGATTTAAGACAGTTAAAAATCTATTCACAACAGAATTGGTGAGTCTTAAATCATAGACAAATTACACCTAAGTAAGAAACTGCAAAACAAACTTTTCTGATTGTGCCTTGTCATCAGGTAAGCATTCAGCAGTCAGCAGTCAGCAATCAGCTTTGGAATTAAAAGTATGAGCAAAAGAAAAGACCATTACTTAACCTTAGCAGTAAGCGCGAGCCACATCTACATTTCTTTCAATATAGTTGAAAATGTAGTAGAAGTTAAACGAGTACTTGTTTCATTCATTTTTATTGCTGAGAGTTGATAGCTAATAGCTGAATGCTTACGTCATCAGGATAATTTTTAATGCCTACCTATTTAATCCTAAGACATAATTTTTTGTCAAAAATATAAGAATTAATTAGACGAGATTGAGCGAATCAAATATTTTTTTTGATCGCTATAATTAGGATGATATATAAACTAAATTTATCTACACATATAAATAGTAAAAGCCACTCTTTTAAATAGTAAAAGCCACTCTTTCAATCAAAATTGTTTTCAGTTTATATTCTGACATTATAATAGTAATTACTCACTATACTTTACATTTTCTTTATAAAAAATTAGATAGATTGAGACTATTTTTCAAATATAAAAGTATAGAAGGTAAAATTTAACCTAAGAATAATTGAAGGGTTTGATTTTTCTTAGGAATGAAAGTTTAGTATGTCTTAATAATTGTAAGCATTTCCTAGGGAATGCTGCGCAAACAGCCGTCAGCTATCAGCTATTTCTTTTAGTAGGTGATAAAAGTTTTATTAATTGAGCTAGAAAAATCTGACAACAAAAGTTAGCTCCAAAATCTATATTCATTTAAACTCTGTCCTTAAGAACAGGTTATTGTTGCTGATAGCTAACAGCTAATAGTTGAATGCTTACTAATAATTTAGAAAATATCTTGTATTGAAGATCGCTTCAGTGAATCATAGCATTATCACCTAATTTCCTATCAATAAACCCCAAACTATAATCTCTTCAATGTATTATCAAATACTAATTAACTTTACCTAGACAATAACCTTTTATCCCCTGAGAAGTAAACCAATTAATTGTTATTTCTGCCTGAGATTGTGGCACCAAAACCACAAAACCAATCCCCATATTAAAAGTATTAAACATCGCCTCCCGATCCACATTACCAACTTCGGATATCCATCTAAAAATAGAAGGAACTTCCCAACTATTTTGATCGACATCAATAGACATTCCTTCTGGCAAACAACGAGGTAAATTTTCTGGCAAACCACCCCCAGTAATATGAGCCATACCATGAATATCTAAACCCGCTTTTTGCGCTGCTAAAATTGGTTTAACATAAATTTTTGTTGGAGTTAATAACGCTTCTCCTAAACTTTTTTGCTCCAAAAAATCTGGGCTATCTTTTAGAGAAATATTGCATTCATCAATAATCTTTCTAACCAAACTAAAACCATTACTATGAATTCCACTACTTTCTAATCCAATTGCCACATCACCTACTTTTACCTGAGACCCATCCAAAATCAAACTTTTTTCCACAATTCCCACAGAAAAACCTGCCAGATCGTACTCACCAGGGGGATAAAAACCAGGCATTTCTGCGGTTTCTCCCCCAATTAAAGCACACCCGGCTAAACGACATCCTTCTGCTATACCAGAAACCACCTCAGTTAACTGTTGTTGATTTAATTTTCCTGTTGCCAAATAATCCAAAAAAAATAGAGGTTCCGCCCCCGATGTCAACACATCATTAACACACATAGCAACTAAATCAATACCAACAGTATGATGACAATTCAGAGTATTTGCTAGTTTTAATTTTGTACCCACACCATCAGTACCAGAAACCAGAACAGGTTCTTTGTAACCACTTGGTAAAGCAAATAAACCACTGAACCCACCTAACCCTCCTAAAACTTCTGGTCGGTGGGTACTAATAACCATATTGCGAATATTATTAACAAATTCACGACCAGCTTCAACATCAACACCAGCTTGTTTATAATCCATCATGTCTTAGGCCAAAACTTTGATTGTGTTCTAGACAACAAAATACAGCAGTCACCAGGGTGGTTAGAAAATTCTCAAACCCTCAATTTTAGTCACAGCAAGAATTTAACTTCTAACTTCGTGTAGGGGTGATTCGCGAATCACACCTACGACTTCTGACTTCTGCTATACAAGGGACTGTTTTCTGAAGATTATTTTCTTGCAAAAGCAATTTGTAGACCCCCTCTTTTTTTAACAATGTCTAGTTTCTATAAGTTTACCATCAGCCTTGTTTGTAGAAAATCAACCAAAATATTTTTAAGATTTGTTTCCCAAATTTAAAAGTTTGTGATAACCTATTTCAGTTCCTTAATAATACTTAAACATCGAAGAGTCTGAGTTATCCTGAATAGTCATTTCTGGACTATACCAAGGTAAATCCAACTCAACGAGTGCTACTAAAAAAATAAGTTTATGAAGCACAAAATTTGGACTGGTCTTACTACTTTCCTTATATTTTCTAGTTTAGGTGCAGTTTACTGTTATGCCGATACTTTAGAGGAAGGAAAAATTTATCAACAAAACGAACCAATAGATAGAAGTTCAGACACAAACGATAATTCAAAGAAAGCCATTGCCAATAGGCAGGCAGATGTTCTAAAAGTTGGAGAGTACCAGTTAAACACACAAGAAGGGCAAAATACTATTACTAAAATTCTCGCCCATGAACTCGTTGGTCGCCAAGCTGCAACTCTCTATGTTCGTAATATTCCAGTTCTTACTTTTCTTGACTCTGAGGAAACTAACAAGAAGGCCGATAATAAAAGTTCAGACTCTTCGGTGAAAGTAGCTACTATTCAATCTTTCAACTCAGACCAACAAAAAGATTCTGTCTGGCGAGCATCACTAGTTGCCTCCCGACTAAATCAGCTGATTCAGGAAAGTCCTAATCTAGAGATTACAGCAAAGTGGGATGTAGACAGGGAAGGTTACATGATTCTGGCCAATGAGCAAAAATTAGTAGAAATAAATGAGCAAACTATTCTGCCAGATACTACCAACGACTTAGCAACAGATACTTTACAAGCAACTAACCGCTTACGGCGACAAGTTAATAATGCTCCTCCTTTAAAAGAAATAGCAGGTAAACCAAAACCTAAACCACAACCGGAACCACAAAAAGTTGCTGTTGGACCAATTACTTTCCAATTTCAAGGTTGGGCATCTTGGTATGGTCCTGGGTTTCATGGTCGCTTAAGTGCTAGTGGTGAGCGTTTTGATCAATATGCAATGACTGCTGCTCATAAAACTCTACCTTTTGGGACAAAAGTACGAGTGACTAATTTAGATAATGGTACTTCAGTAATTGTAAGGATTAATGACCGTGGTCCATTTACTCCAGGTAGAGTTATTGATGTATCATCTGCTGCGGCTGGTATTTTAGGTATGATTCAAAGTGGAGTTGCTCCTGTCAAAGTAGAGGTTATCGAATCTCGTGGATCTTAACGAAGTCAGAAGTCAGAAGTTGTTTTTGTTGCGAAGATTAGAGCAACTTTCTAAACACATTTCACCTTAAAAGGGATGTTTGCGTGACCCAATTATTTTGATAAATAAGCTTTGATGTGGTAGCGGTTAGTTTTACGTTCAATTTATCAGAAGGTGGTAATGAGCAAAAATTGGCAGGGGAAAAGCCTATCTTTTCCTCTATTTTTTAGATGTTATGTTAGTTTTATCAATGTTTCCTACAAATAAATTTTAGGTATTAGGTAATTCAGTGAATCTTCATTTTACTAGAATCAGAAATTAAGTTTTTCACCATCCTATATCGTTATTTGTCACATTTTTCTTTCAAATCAAAGTATGATAGTAAATTCAAAAAAAGATATTACATTCAAATCATCTGTAAAACTATTAAAATATTTGTCTTTCTCTTATCATCTAATATTTAGCACCTACTAACAAACTCAGATTCTGGAACATTTTATGAAATTGGTTATTAATTAAAATTATTGCAGTCAGAAGGGAAAAAACTAAGTATCTAACTAAAACTAAAGTCAAATCAATTCTAAATTAAAAATTATTAATTCACTCATTATAACCTTTGCCTAAAGTCAAAGCCTCGAAATCAGGAAAATATTTTTGATTTTTTAGCTCTGTAGAAGAACGAGTCTTGAATCCTTAATTAAACAATTGTTGCAATTAAGGAACGAAGCAAAATTTTTGAACTTTGAATTGAGCAGTTTTGAATTCCAAAAATGGTTATTTAAAGACCTATCATAAAGTTTTGCAATATCACTCTATCTCTGCACAAAAGTTTGATTTGACGATTGGCATTTCAATCCCTTTTTCCTTGTAAATTACAATAATTTTTAACATTGACCTAGTTATAAGTAAATACGGTTTAGATAAGACAAAAATGCATCTACACAAAAACCTAAAGATTAAGCTATTAAACATCACAGATTTGCAAAAAAAAATCCTTAACTGAATGGTATTAATTTATAGGTGGGCTCAATAATTTTTCATTTCAAAAAAATAAACAAAATATGTTAAGCTAGTATATCTTGATTTTGGGAATAAAATAGATAATGTAGAAAGGAGATAGGGAACAGAAAAATGTTTTTAACCTATCATCTAATTCCTAAGTGCTAATCACAGTTGAAATATTCAACATCTTATATGTTCAAATTTGCCCCAGAGCTAATAACTTATTATCTCGTGTCCGGATAATTAGTGATAAAAAAATTCTATTCCCTACTCTCCTTTTCTTGACTTTCTCGCGACTGCTAATGTTTTTATGTTCTCTATCACAATTTATTTATAACTATTCAACTGAATATTATACTAAATACGATATTTCAATAAAAAAAAACATACATACATCTGTCTTATCCCTGCTGTAGTTTGCGGAACTAAGATACTTCTGATTTCTGACTTATTGAATCTGCTTAATTATTATATTTTCCAAACAAAATGCGTTTATTTACTACTATTGCCGGTTTGCGCTGCTACTTAAATTTACTGCAAAATGAACCACAAAAATCTCCCTATACTATTGGTTTAGTTCCGACAATGGGAGCTTTGCACGAAGGACATTTAAGCTTAATTAAACGTGCAAGAGAAGAGAATAAAATTACGGTTGTCAGTATTTTTGTTAATCCTTTACAGTTTGCTCCCAGCGAAGATTTTCAACAATACCCTCGACAGTTAGAAGCAGATAAAAAATTTTGTGAAAAAGAGGGAGTAGATGTGATTTTTGCTCCTACTCCTGAAACAATGGGTATGGAAAATGAACTATCAACTAATGCTCAAAACTCTACAACTACAATTGTTCCTCCCTCTATAATGACATCAATTATGTGTGGAGTTTCTCGACCTAATTTTTTTCAGGGAGTAGCAACAATTGTAACTAAATTATTGAATTTAGTTCAGCCAAATAATGCTTATTTTGGTCAAAAAGATGCTCAACAGTTAGCAATTATTAAGCAATTAGTTAAAGACCTAAGTTTGCCAGTGAATATTGTTTGTTGCCCAATAATTCGCGAAGCTTCAGGATTAGCTATTAGTTCTCGCAATCAATATTTAACTCATGAACAAAAACACCAAGCTTCCATACTTTATACTTCTCTTTCTCATGGTAGACAAATATTTTTAAAGAATCGAAATACACTAAATATTCTCAAAAAAGTTAAAAATGCCGTTAAAGAAAAATTAGCATCTCAACCGACAGTAAAACTAGAGTATTTGGAAATAGTTGACCCTGAAAGTTTACAACCTTTAGAAAATATTCAAGATACAGGCTTATTAGCGATCGCTGCTTATGTTGGACCTTGCCGTTTAATAGATAATATACTCTTGAAAAACCGTCAACCCATAATTGCCATTGATGGCCCTGCTGGTGCTGGTAAATCCACAGTTACTAAATTAGTAGGACAAAATCTAGGACTTTTGTACTTGGACACAGGGGCCATGTATCGCGCCGTAACATGGATGGTACTACAAGCTGGTGTGCCAGTTGAAGACCAGGCCCAAGTAGCAGAATTAGTCAGTCAATGCCAAATTAGCTTTAATCGGCCAGAAAATAACTGCGTCATTATCAATGGCCAGGATGTCACAGTAGAAATTCGGAGTAGGGAAGTTACAAATAATGTTTCAACTATTGCAGCCCAGCCTACTGTCAGGTATTTTATGGTAAAACAACAACAACAATTTGGAACTAAAGGAGGAATAGTAGCAGAAGGACGAGATATTGGCACTCATGTATTTCCAAATGCTGAAATCAAGATTTTTTTAACAGCTTCGGTAACAGAGCGATCGCGACGGCGAGTACTAGAGTTACAGCAGAAAGGTCAAACCAACATCACCTTAGAAGAAGTAGAAAAAGAGA
The DNA here is from genome assembly GCF_050015975.1 of Dapis purpurea BLCC-M126. Taxonomy (NCBI): domain Bacteria; kingdom Bacillati; phylum Cyanobacteriota; class Cyanophyceae; order Oscillatoriales; family Microcoleaceae; genus Dapis; species Dapis purpurea. Next base: position 35,398 of record NZ_JBNHER010000003.1, read on the forward strand.
TTATTCTTCGTGACCAAAAAGATAGTAACCGGGAAATTTCTCCCTTGCGAAAAGCTTCAGATGCTATAGAAATTAGCACAGATACTTTAAGCATAGCTGAAGTTACTCAAAAAATTGTCGATATTTACAAACAAAATATTTGAATAACTCCAGAAAATACTGACCAAATAAGATTAGTTAAATTTATGTCAGGAGAAAAAAATATGACAAATAAATAAAAATTTTCTATATATTCATAATAATATCAAAGGAGCTATTACTTAATAGTAATAACGAAAGTAAGTAGAAAGTGATAAATTTTGTACACTATGTATCAAATGTAAATTGGCTAGTCAGTTATATCAGTGCTTTAAGTAATTTTATAACTAAATATACAACGTCTTTTTTGAGTTTACTCTACTTATAATCCTCCCCAAAATTAAAAAAATTAACTTTTTAAAATTTATGAATAATTCCCTCAAGTTCAAATATTTGTAGAAAGTAGGAAAAAATGACAAACTTAAATGCATTATCTAGGCAAGGAAAATCTTTAGCAACAATAATTGCAGCTAGTGGCAGTTTTTTAATAGGAATTCTACTCCCCCTAGATATATGGGCAAACCAACAAGCAACCACACAAGCAAGCACGACAGTAACTACAAATACAATTAATCAACCAACAAATAACAAACAAAACCAATTAGAAGTAATTAAAATTAGTCCTGTCCTTGCAAAAAACATCAATACAACTCGACAGAAACTCAGGGAATTAGAATTAAAAACATTTAACTTTAGTGTACCAAAAAGGTTTCAAGGAAAAACTGTTAAAAATGTTAGTCTTAAAAACAAACAAAAAGTTATTGCCTTAACTTTTGATGACGGTCCATGGAACAAAACAACAGAACAAGTATTAGATATTCTGAAAAAACATAACATTAGAGCAACTTTTTTCGTGGTTGGCCAACATTTAAACACACGTCAAGAAATAGGACAAAAAATTGTAGAAGCAGGTCACGTTATTGCTAATCACACATGGAACCATCCTGCTCAAAAGAGTAAAATTAATCCAGACCGCATCAAAAGTGAAATTGGACGTACAGCAGACCTTATATACAAAATCACAGGTAGGACTACTAACCTATTTCGCCCTCCTGGTGGTGTCCTAGAGAATGGTTTAGCTGACTATGCTAAAGAACGGAAACAAACTGTAGTCTTATGGTCTGCTGATTCTGTTGACTGGTACTATAGATCGGCTAAAGAAATTACCAAAAAAGTTTTGAATAGAGCTAGCAACGGTGGAATTGTGTTGCTACATGATGGTGGTGGCCCAAGGGGTCATGTTGTTGAAGCTCTACCCAATATTATTGCTGGTTTGAAAAAGCAAGGTTATGAATTTGTGACAATACCAGAACTTCTAACAATTAAAGATAGAGAACTACATCAGCAAGAGTTAGCAAAACAACAACAACAAAGTAAAAAAGAATAATTAAAAAAGGTTGTAGGTCTTGGGTGTGACAGTATAGCCATTCAACCTCAAGCAATTGTGGAAACAGGTTTCAATTGAGTCAGTGGTTTAACGATTTAGACACTAAACCTCTAACTTGCTACTGACTCTTATAATAATTAAATTATCCGAACTTGATAAATAGGACTTAATCTTCTTGTCTCAAATTGTCAATGAACTAACTGGTGTACCTCGCACCTTACTTTTACCACTCAGGGGACGAGCTGAAGCACAAGCTCATCTCAATCCTCTCTTTCAAGATCCACTAGCTGTTGAGTGGTTAAAACTCGTGGGTTGGGATCGAGAACTAGACGCACTTTATAGTAAAGCTGGTAAAGCTTTTAGTATTTTGACTGCTATCCGAACTTATCACCATGACCAAATAGCATCTTGTCATATTGCTAACTATTCCCATCCTGTTGTTGTAGAATTAGGAGCTGGATTATCTAGTCGTTTTCATCGGATAGGACAAAATGCTTATCGTTGGTTAGAGCTGGATTTGCCTGTAGTAACTAAATTACGTCATCAATTAGATACACAGACACAGCAACACCAATTTATTAGTACATCAGTTATGGATTTTGACTGGATGGATACTTTGCCCAACGTAGCACCAGAAAATATTTTATTTATTGCAGAAGGTTTGCTGATGTACTTGGAGATAAATGAGGTCAAGCAGCTAATATCTGCAATGCGCTCTTCTTTCCCAGGTGCAACTCTAGATGTGGAAGTTGTAGGACGTTCTGCTAAAATATCCAATAAAATATTCACTCAGATTGGAGCACCGCTAAAGTGGTTCGTTAAGAATCAAGAAGACTTAACAGCTATGGGATTACAAGTTGTTAATTCTTGGTCTATGTATCAACTATATCTAGAACGTTGGCCTTGGCCATGGAGATTACTTTTGAGATTTATGACCCAATTTCCCTACTTTCGTAATACTTATATGATTGTAGAAACTAAGCTTTAACTAGGGGTGTCATCAATTTAGAATTTAGAATACGCGAATAACGAGAATGAACTTTCTCAAAATTCCCCAAATCTTTCTGGTAAGTCTCTCCAAAAAATTTCCACTCTATAATGTTTAGAAAACAGCTTCCACATTCTAAATTCAGATAACCATATTTTAATTATAAATTCATAAATTCTAAATTCTAAATTCATAATATGGCTTCTATAGCTCGCAAAAATTTATTAGAAGATATTCCTCGGTTTATAGTAGCCCAAGCTGGGATATTATTTGCAGTTAGCTTAGTAACAATTCAAACAGGCATATTAAATGGGTTTGCTCGTTCCACAACCTTATTAATAGATAAATCCAATGCAGATATTTGGATCGCCTCTGATGAAATGGTCAACTTCGAGCTGACAGATCCCCTACTTTATGGCCAATTGAGCCAGGCCAAAAGTATAGAGGGTGTCCAGCAAGCAGAAGCTTTAATTTTAGGAGGGGTCAGATGGCGACCTCAAAATGGAGAAATGAGTCCATTAATGGTAATTGGATTTAACCCAGATGGACAACTATTCAATCCGGGAAATGTTATTGAGGGTAATGTCAAAGACCTAAAAGAACCTTTTGCAGTAATGGCTGACCAAAGCAGGTTATCCAGTATGCTATCAGAAGGAATAGGAACAACTGCGATCGCCGGTTCCCTACCAGCCAAATTAGTTGCAGTAACCAAAGGTACTCAGTCAATTGTATCAAGTACCTTATTATTTACATCCCTGGAAAATGCCAACACCTACATTAGCGCAGGTATTAACGCTGAAGTGAACTGCAAAGTGGTAGGAGCAGGAAATCTCCAATGTACAAAAGTAGTGGAGAAAAAAGATCCCACTCAAAAGTTAGAGGAAATACCCACACCCAAAAAGTTAGAAATAGCAGATCCGATCGCTTATATATTAGTTAAAGCCAAACCAGGTGCCGATTTACAAGTTTTGAAGCAAAGAATAGAAGCAGAGATGCCAACTACTACTGCTTATACGAAAAAGGAATTATCTGAGAAAACAAGATTTTTTTGGTTAGCAAGAACAAATATTGGTTTAGTTTTAGGAATGGGGGCAGTAGTAGGTGTAATTGTGGGGATAGTTGTGGTAGCTCAGATTTTGTATTCTTCTGTATCTGACCATATTAAAGAGTTTGGCACTCTCAAAGCAATGGGTGCATCGGATAAAGAATTATACGCAGTAATTGTAGAGCAGGCAATCTGGATGGCAGTTTTGGGGTATATTCCTGGGATGTTGGTTTGTTTAGGATTAAGTAGTTGGGTGGCCAGTAAGGGAATTATTATTTTGATTACACCTTGGTCTGCACTAGGGGTATTAGGTGTAACTGTTGTGATGTGTGTGGGTTCAGCTTTCTTTGCAATTCAAAAAGTAACTCGTATCGATCCAGCGATCGTATTTAAAGCTTAAGGGGATTTTGACTTGTCCCAAAATAATATTTATTTAGTCAGTTAAGAATAGATGTCTTAGGGAAGATTTATACCTGTAGCTATTAGGGGTTTGTTCTGCAAATCCCTAAAATTAATCCCCATGAATTAGTCGAGGTAGTAATTATACAACCTATTCGATGTAAATGTTAGAGTGATTCTACTACAAAGCTGTGTCATGTTTAGTTGAAGAGTTATTATTTAATTTTGTCAGCTTTTTGATCTTGATTTAGTCCTGCATCTTGTCCCCACCTTCATACTTTAGTAGCACTTATAACTCTGATATATATGAGTTATATATTTATTTAGAGGCAGTAGTCCTGCTCCCGTAATCTTGATTTAGTCCTGCATCTTGTCCCTCCCCTTCATACTTTAGTAGCACTTATAACTCTGATATATATGAATTATATATTTATTTAGAGGCAGTAGTCCTGCTCCCGTAATGGTGAGAATATACATTTTTTTCCTGCACTCCACACACTCCCTATACCATTACTATGCACCACCATCCAGAGACTACTGGACTGTTTCATCTAAAATAGTGCATTAGCTTTTTTCATAATCACCCCATCCCCCCATCGCCCCATCACCCCATCCCTCCATTTTCTAACGCAACATTTAAGATGAAACAATACACTACTAATGCTTTAGAGATGATATCAATTTAGATAAAATCAATTAAGTAGGGTTTGCTGAATAAATCTCGCTCGCATGGGCAGATAAAGGTTTGAGCATTTTCAAGTCCGGAAAAAGTAGGAGATTGTAAGCTATATCAGCTCAAAAAGTTAGTATTTGGGTAAGAGTTATAGAGGTTGGAGCAAAGGATAATTTTTCTGAGTACTTCCTGTATAACTCCCTGTCTGTGTTGAGTTTTCACTACTCCCTACTCTCTCCCTTCACCATCAGACTTTTGAGCGCAACCCCTAAGTAGTAGGACTTACAAAAAATAGTAGTAGACAATAAGCACAAATATACATAGGTAGAGGTTTTAACAAATTTTAGGACATTGACGTAATTACTTTATCTAGACTGAATTTTCCTAGGTGATGGTGCGCAAACAAGCGGTTTTTATCCCAGAAAATATCTAGGTATCAGTAGTCAGAATAAATATATTTGCTTGGGAAAATATTAAATAATTATTAAATATATGCTATAACTCATACCATGATATTTATCACATAGAATATAAGTATTTTTACAGGTATTGAATGTAAATTTAATTGACAAAATAAGTAAATATAACTAGATAATAGATGTATATGTTACAAAAATAATGAATTTTGGGAATATGAAGGCTAGCAAATATAACGATAATTATAAAAAAAAACCGTGATAACACTTACTTATAAGACCAACTTAAACCCTAAATTTATACTGTATAATTACAGATATATTATGTTTAGATAATAAAATTACTTAGTAGTAAGGGATATTTATTTTGCCAGAAATCAACATTACATTGTTGAAAAAATATACTGAAACTATTCGACTATAAGTTATAAATATTAACTTTTGAACGCTCCCTAATACCTGATAATAAAAATATATAATTAAGAAATACTTTAAGATGAAAAAAAGTCAAATTGGACATAACGAGCGATCGCTACAAGCTTTAGCTAGAGCGATAACTCTATCTGAGGGTGATTTCTCCCTAATTTTAGTCCGTTGTAATTCTTCAGAACTAAGAGAAGAAATTCTCCAAAAATTCAAAGCAGAATACCCTGTGGAATACCAAGAATTAGCATTAGACAGTTTCACAGATACACTTTACTCCAGTATTAATCAAAATTTAGATAATAGTTTCCCAAAAGCTTTGATGGTTAAGAGTTTAGAGTCAGTTAATACTTTAGATAGACTACTAACTACAGCTAACCTAGTCAGAAATAACTTCCGAAATTTTCATTTTCCCTTAGTTTTGTGGGTGACAGATGAAATTCATAAAAAATTAATTCGTTTAGCCCCTGATTTGCAAAGTTGGGCATCGTCAGGAATTAGCTTTGATCCTAAATCTGCTTAAACCAAAAATTAATCACGAAAAAGAAGAGTCTGAAGGCTGGCCGAAAACCTTAGGGTCCAAACATTATGAAAGGGCTAGATTCAGGACAGCTAAATTTGATGCCAAATTATAAAAATACTTAGGATAGATTTTTTATAAAAGTTATCAACTCAAATAATTTTTACAAATTAAACAATAACTTAATTATAAAAAAAATATAAAATTATTGATATTTACTTCTTATCAGTGGTAATCAGATTCCATAAAAATAACGAATAAAATTATTAAACATTTTTGATCTCTAGCTAAAAAGCAAAATTAACCCTTATTCTGTCAATGGAATAGCTAAAAATTGCTAATTATGGTCCAAAAATATAATTCCCTTGAACGAACTCAGAAGTGATAAATCAGAGGTCATTTTTGTAACAGGGATTTAGGGCAACCCTCCAAAAACATTTTGCCTTAAAAGGGAGAATTTTAGACCCAATTATTTTGATAACTCCAGAGACGATAAAAATTCTGGACTTCTAGTCAACCATAACTAGCACTTAAATTTAGCCAATGCCATTAAACTTGACAATATAAGGAATCAAAAATATGGAGTCAGCTATTGAATCAATTCACGCTAGAGAAATTCTTGATTCTCGTGGTCGTCCAACTGTGGAAGCAGAAGTCCACCTAGTCAATGGAATTATGGGATTAGCCCAAGTGCCCAGTGGCGCATCAACAGGCAGCTTTGAAGCTCATGAACTTCGAGATGGAGATAAGGGACGCTACAGTGGCAAAGGGGTACTCACAGCAGTCAAAAACGTAGAAGAACAAATTACCCCCACCCTAGTCAAAATCAATGCTCTCAACCAAACCTTAGTTGACAGCAAAATGATCGAAATAGACGGTTCTCCCAACAAAAGCAACTTAGGAGCAAACGCAATTCTAGCTGTTTCCCTAGCAACAGCAAAAGCAGCAGCTAACTCTGTTGGTATGCCTTTGTATCGCTATTTAGGTGGCCCTCAAGCTAGTCTACTTCCAGTACCCCTAATGAATGTCATTAATGGTGGTGCCCACGCTGCGAATAACGTAGATATTCAAGAATTTATGATTGTACCTGTAGGTGCCGCCTCGTTTAAAGAAGCATTACGTTGGGGTGCAGAAGTATTTGCCACTCTCAGTGGAGTTTTAAAAGATAAAGGTTTATTAGGTGGAGTAGGAGACGAAGGCGGTTACGCTCCCAATTTAGGGTCAAACCAAGAAGCATTAGATATATTAATTGCAGCTATTGAGAAAGCTGGTTACAAACCAGGAGAACAAATTGCCCTAGCGTTAGACGTAGCTGCTAGCGAATTTTATCAAGATGGTAACTACACTTATGACGGAGCAACTCATTCTCCCAGTGAGTTAATTGATTATTTAGCGAGTTTAGTCGATCAATATCCTATTGTGTCCATAGAAGATGGTTTACATGAAGAAGATTGGGAAAGTTGGGTACAGCTAACTCAAAAGTTAGGTAGCAAAATCCAATTAGTAGGAGATGACCTATTTGTGACGAATGCTTCCCGCCTACAAAAAGGCATTGATATGGGTGGCGGTAACTCAATTTTGATTAAACTCAACCAAATAGGTTCCTTGACCGAAACTCTAGAAACCATTGACTTAGCTACTCGTAATGGTTATCGCTCAGTTATTAGTCATCGTTCAGGAGAAACAGAAGACACAACTATTGCAGATTTAGCTGTAGGAACTCGCGCAGGTCAGATTAAAACAGGTTCCCTCTGTCGTAGTGAGCGGGTGGCCAAATATAATCGACTGTTGCGAATTGAAGATGAATTGGGCGATCGCGCCGTCTATGCAGGTGCAATAGGTTTAGGGCCAAAAGGCAGAAGTTAGAGTTAGTGATAGCATAAAACTAGCAAAAACTGACCTATAACACCAAAAATGTTAGGGATAGAAACTCAAGTGGCTTAATCCTAGAGTTTCTTCCCATTTCTCAGGGATTAAGCCAAAAGTTAACTGTTGACTATAATCACTTTCTCAACTAATGTTGAATTTATAGGACTTTTTGTACCTTTAGCAAGAAAGATTTTTGATGACAAATAAAACTAAGGATTTATTCATTGGAACAGAAACAATGAGTCGGCCAATGATATTCAAACTACTTGAGAAAGGCTACACGCTCAAAGTTCAGGATAAGTATAACCATAAAGAAACAGTGGTAGCATCAGGAGCAATACGGGAAGATTACTCAAAACAAGTAACTAGAGACTTTCGGGTGCTAATTGCCAAAAATATATCTGGCAAATTTGGTTCGATTCAAGGAATAAACAAAGGCGCTACAGAGAAATATTATTATAGATGTGATAATATGGTCTTGGATTTTCGATAACAAGTCAGGTTATCAACCAAATATTGCCAGGATAGCCAAAATTCACCAGATGAATTTAGACAAGAATAAAAAAATACCATACATAACAACAAAAATGGTGTCAATTTTAGGAGAAGTTAAGTATTTAGCTTAAGGAAGCTTGAAATTTTTTGAGGGAGAGCAATTTTTATAAGGCTCGAACACTTAATATTACCTCAACGCTTCTAGCAGAATGTTGTTGAAAACAACAGAAGCTAGGAGAAAGTCGTAACAACGAAAAACGAAAAAAAGTAGTTTAGAACAATAAAGATTATGAATCAAGCAGTAACAACTAAAAGCAACGATAGTTTTGATGCCATTAAAGGAGCTCATGTTCTGTCAGGCGATTCTGAAAAGATACAAGAATATTACGATCAATGGGCAACTGCCTATGATAGTGACGTATCCAACGAAGAGTATACAGGTCCTAAATATATTGTCAATTTCTTGACAGAGTCCAATAGCAATAATGGGTTAAAAACTATAGATGCTAGTAATCAAAATATAGAAATCCTAGATGCAGGGTGTGGTACAGGTTTAGTGGGTATAGTCCTCAAGCACAAAGGTTATCAAAATGTAGATGGATGCGATCTGTCCCCAGGAATGGTAGAACAAGCCCGTTCGACAGGTGCTTATAATGTTCTGGAAAGTGGAATTGACCTCACTAAAGTAAATGAAGCTTATGAAGACAATCAGTATGATGCGACAGTTTGCTGTGGGGTATTTACTTTAGGTCATGTTCCTCCAACTGCTTTATTAGAGCTAATTCGGATTACCAAACCAGGTGGCTGGGTAGTAGTAAGCACCCGCAAGAGCTATTACGATAGCACTAATTTCCAAGAAGTTTGCGATCGCTACCAACAAGAAGGTAAAGTCAAATTGATCAACCATGTTAAAGATGGTCCCTATATTGCCGAAGAAGGGGCACATTATTGGGCTTTTGTAGTTTGCTAATTAAAAAAATTTTATGAGCAAAAAGCGAAAGCTAGGCTAGTAAAAGCTAAACATATATGGCTTTTGCGATCGGGTGCAGCTAGTTTTACCTAGGATGTTGATTCTGATAATTTTTCCATCTCGAAAAGTTATGCAGCACTATTCCTGTTTTTCTCTATGAACAGGAGGTTGTTAAAAGTGTCGCTTGGGTACTGTTTTTAATTAGTCTTTAGGATTTTAAAATAGCCCTTGTTATTTCCCGATAGGGTAAAAGAGTCAAACAAAAAACCTGATAGAATCAACTCCCTAGGTTTTACCGGAACTTTAACTATTTTCTACCAATAGAGGAAAGCAAAAATCAGCTAACTCTATAGTTTTTGTTGCGGAAATTTTAGATGGGAAATTAAACTATATTAGGTATTGATGCTATGAGAAGTCTGCCAATTATCTCCTTATCAGAATTAGAAAAAGCTAGCCCTGAAGAAATAAAAAAATTGTACGATGTTTGCTACGAGCATGGTTTTTTCTATCTAAAAGAACATGAAGTTTCTCCAGAAATAATCAATCAAACTATTGAGGTATCCCGGAAATTTTTTGAACTACCTGAAGATGTTAAATTAAACTACCGTCAAGATATCCAAAAAGTTTATCCCAAAACTTGTAGAGGTTACTCTCCTTTGTATGGAGAATTCCTAGATGGAGCACAAGCAGATCCCAAAGAAATTTTCGATTTAGGTATAGAAAGACCCCTATCTGAGAAACCATTTACAGGTCCCAATGTTATACCTGATGATAGTATAGCTCCAGGTTTTGCCAGTTCTCATTATCAGCTACAAAATGAAATTATGACAAAGGTAACTCCTAAATTATTAAAAGGATTAGCCTTAGCTTTAGGATTAGAAGCCAGTTGGTTCGATAGATTTTTTACAGATCCAACATTAATCCAGCGCACAATTTATTATCCGTCAGGGATGGGAAAAGCAGGAAAACATACCGATAATGGTATATTTACAGTTTTAATTCAAGAATATTTTCCTCAGCCTTCCTTGAGAGTTCATACTAAAGAAGAATGGATAGATGCTCCCTGTGTAGAAGATGCGTTTGTGATTAATTTAGGAGATATGTTACAAACATGGACAAATGGCTTGTTTGTCAGTACGCCCCATGAAGTAATTCATCGTAATTCTGAGGCAACTAGAATATCAATTCCCTTCTTTGTTTATCCGAATATTGATGCAATAATTGAACCATTAGGTACGAGCGAAAAAATTATTTTAAAAGAAGTAATGTTGAAGAACTTTGTGTCAATTTGGGAAACCCGTGAAGGAGCAGGTAGGGCTAAAGAATTAGTCTAATTTAGAGATAGTTCATTAATTGATAATTGATAATTGATAATGGATAATTACCTCTGGTTAAAACCGTTCGGGAATTGAATATCAGGAAATATCATTTCTTCTGTTGGTCAATTGGATATGGCGTTTTGCTGGCGCAAACGCTTTTCATATCGTGTTTACGTTAGCATTCCGTAGGAACGCGAAACGGATGTCGCCGACATGAAAAGCGTACTCTTCGGGAGACCTCGCTATCCCTTGACCGCTTTTTTCCCCTATCCAAGGGGAGGCTTTAAACCAGAATTAATTAATAATTAATTGGGTAAAAATTCAAGAGTTTCTACAAATAAAGCTTTAATAAACTACTTAAAACTAATTTATTGAAGCTTTAATAATTATGCCTATCTATAAATTTGCTTAGATTCAACATAATTAATGAGAATAAATGATTAACGAATATGTTGAGATAGCCAATTATTATGACAACTTATTAACAAGTGGATACTTTGACTTTGATTCCCTGAGCAATACCTTGTACAACTTACTTGGTACTAGAAGAAAAGTTTTAGATATTGGTGTAGGAACTGGATTACTTACTGAAAAAATGCTTTCTTTGGCAAACTATCAGATTATTGGTGTTGATTTTTCTCCACGAATGTTAGAAATTGCTAAGAAGAGATTAGTAAATTCAGATGTCAAGTTGATTTGTCAAGATATTACAGAATTTGAAACTGAAGAAAAGTTTGAAGCTATAGTTTCAACTGGAGGTGTTATTTGCGTAGTGGAAGAAGAAGGAGAATATAGAATTTATAGCCACATAACCGATCCACAAAAAAATAAGCAGTTGCTGGCAAAGTTACACAGTCAGTTAGATGACGGTGGATTATTAGTATTAGGAATCCAGGGAACTCATACAAATTATAAAAAAGAAATCAAAGATGGGATTTTTTATGAGCAGAAAATCAAGAAACAGGGAAATTATGTTGATAAGTGGTATGTGTTTTCTGAAGCTAATGGAGAAATTATCAGCGAACAATTTTGCCGCTTTTATGTTTTTGATGGACGACAGACAAATAAAATCCTGACTAATGCTGGATTTAAGCAAGGATATCAGATTATTGATGGCAAGTTTTTAGTTAGCTACAAATAATACGGCAATTATGAAATAATAAATAAATGGTGTTTTTCATCACTGGGTATGGGAGAATAGAAAAATTGGAATATACCCAACGACTAATATAGAATCCGGTTGAAAAGTCGTCATTGCGACGATAGGAAGCAATCTCGCAAACCCATGAAATTGCTTTCTTCCACTCCGTTCCAGTCGCAATGACTTGGCTATAGTAATTATCCGGATTCTATATAAAACCCATTCTTGAGTTGAGTAAAAACTTAATAAACTGGCAAATTTAACTATGAATGACTATCAGATAATTGCACAACAAGCAAAACACCAGCAGGAACTCTCAAAACCAAATCGCTTTGCCAAAATTTCTGAGCGAGAAGACAAATCAGATCTTCCTAATTCAATTTGGCAACCTCTTTTGGCAAATTCCTACTTACAAAGTTGGAATGGAATAGCTCTCAACAAAGGAGTTACTGAAATAGGGATTTATCCCATGCTATTGTGCGAACTTAAACCGAAAACAATTATCGAAATCGGTTCATTCACAGGTGGAAGCGCAATTTGGTTAGCTGATTGTTTGGAAATATTTAAAATTCAAGGAACTGTTTACTCTGTTGATATCGATCTTTCCATGCTGGATGAGAAAGCCAAAAATGATTCACGGATTCATTTTATTCAAGGAGATGGCAACAACCTTGGTACAGTGTTGCCACCAGAAAAGCTTTCTGAGTTGCCACATCCTTGGCTTGTGACCCAAGATACTGCTATGGTAGATGTGACAGGATTACTAGAATATTTCCACAACAATGGATTAAGAAGTGGAGATTACATAATTATTGAAGATACCAACAAATGGGTCTGGGATTCTTGGGGAGGAGGATGGGAAAATCAGCAAGAAATGGAAAACGGCAGGCAGAAAATGCCTAAGTTAAGAGCTTGGTTAACAAACCATGAAGATGAATATTTGGTAGATACATATTATTTAGATATGTATGGTTACAACGGCTCAAAGAATTGGAATTCAGTTTTGAAAAAAAAATAAAATTCAGAAAACATAGATGGCAACTTATACAATATATTGGAATACTTTTACTGTATCGTTTGCTCCACATACAGTTCTTGAAGAAATAGGGATAGATTATGAAGCAAAATGGATAGATTTTGAGGGTAAGGAACAGAAAAGTGAAAGCTTTCTTCAGATTAACCCCAATGGCTTTCTACCAGTATTGTTGTTAGAAGATGGAAGTCCAATGTACGAATCTGGTGGTATGGTTATGTATCTGGCAGATCGCTATCCATCCTCAGGTTTGGCTCCAGCAGTTTCCGATCCAGATCGTTATCTTTATAACCAGTGGCTTTTTTATCTTCCATTTCAAATTTATCAGACTTACACTCGTTGTTATGACAGTGCAAAATTTTCGCCTGACGAGGCTGATGGAGGGAGAATTAGAGATTTGGGGGCGCAAGATTTACAAAAATATTGGAAAATCATTGATGATGCTCTGCAAGATCGAGCTTGGCTAATTGGCGATCGCTTTAGTGCTTGCGATATTTATATGTTTATGATGACACGCTGGCACATCCCTCGCCAATATGAAATCCCCAACTTACCGTCATTATTTTATGATGATTTCTTTGAGCAATTCCCAAACATTACCCGCGTAGCAGCCAAAGTTGCTGAACGTCCAGCAGTACAAAAAGTTATGAAGCTTTACCCAATTGAAGATTTAATTGGATTTTATGAGAGAGTGGCACAGAACTATATTCTATAGTAAATAGTAAACCTAAGAAAATCGGTGAAAAAAATTCTCTTTGTCTTCCATAAATCTACCACTAATCCAGGTCCAGTTGCCAAACTTATACGTCAACGGGGTTATCAAATTGATGTGCGAGTAATAAGTGAGGGAAATTTACTGCCCGAAACTATGGATGATTATGAAGCTGCCATCAGCTTTGGGGGGCCAATGAGTGCTAACGATAGTGAAAATTTACCATTTATTCGTCACGAACTAGATTGGATTTCTACAGTTCTGAGTTCGGGCAAACCTTTCTTTGGTATTTGCTTAGGCGCTCAATTGTTAGCACGAGTATTAGGGGCAAAAGTGGTAAAACATTCTCATGGTATAAGGGAAATAGGCTATCATCCAGTTCAACCCACCTCAACTGGAAGTCAGTATTTTGACTCTGATTTGTGTTTCTATCATTGGAATTCCGAAGGTTTTGAAATTCCTGCTGGTGCTATTAAATTAGCATCCGGCGCTCTATTTGAAAATCAAGCATTTTCTTATGGTCAAAATGTCTATGGCGTACAATTTCACCCAGAGATGGCTTTAGAAACTTTGACCGAATGGATAGAAACAACAGACCCAGAAACAGAAAAATTATTGAATTCACCAGGAGGTCAATTATGGCCACAGCAGATGCAAAACCATTTAAAGTATGCTCCATTGGTGGAAAATTGGCTAGATCGTTTTTTTTCTATTTGGTTGGTTTAATAATTAGGGCTTGCTGAAAAAGTCTTATTAGTGAAGGGAGGAGTCAGGATAAATGGGAATTATAGAGGAGGTAATCGGATCTTTTGCCCATTGATTTTTTTGTTCAATGCTTTGATATTTAATCAGCAAACCCTAATTATTAATTATTAATTAATCACCCATAACTTGTAGTCAAAAAAATATGAATGAAGACAACAAAGTAGAATTAGTTTATAATTCTCAAAATAATCAGGAATTAGGCGAAAATTACAATTTGTGGGCAAAGGATTACGAGCGAGAATTGGAAGAAAAATATGGTTATTTAGCTCCTCTGCCAGCCATAGAATTATTAGTCAAATATGTGCCTAAACCTGCTAAAATTTTAGATGCTGGTGCAGGTACAGGTTTAATAGGGGAACTTCTAAATCAGCGCGGTTATAACAACATCGAAGGAATTGATTTATCCCTAGGAATGTTGGAGGAAGCCCGTAGCAAGAATGTCTACAATGGTCTCTACCAGATGGTTTTAGGAGAATCCTTGGACTTTGCTACAGACTCCTTTGATGCCATCATCAGCGTTGGTACATTCACTTACAATCACGCTCCAAGCAACTCTTTTGATGAATTGATTCGGATTACTAAACCAAGCGGATACATTATTTTTATCTTACGTCTTGACTTTTATGAACAGAGTGATTTTAAAGCCAAAATGTCTGCACTAGAAGAATTTGGCAAGTGGAAACTGGTTGAAATTAGTGAAGCATCTAAATGTTTTGCGAAAACTGAACCAGATGTATATGTAAAAGCGTGGGTTTATCAGGTTTAATAGAAATCAGATAGCTTAATTTGTAACGGAATTAAAAGCAATGACAGAATTAATGAATGCTGTTGTTCTTACTGGGCATGGGGGACCAGAAAAATTAGTCTATACTCAAGTCCCTAAGCCCAAAGTGCAGAAAGGACAAGTCTTAATCGAAGTGGGAGCTTGTTCGGTTAACAATGCAGATTTGAATATCCGCACTGGTTGGTATGCAGCAGATTCAGGGTTTCAAGAAATTCTCCAAGATACTAAAAGTAACGATGAAAAAACGGCAACTTGGAATCAGACAGGTGTCAAATTCCCTCTAATTCAAGGTTCGGATATAGTTGGGGAAGTAGTTGAAATTGGGGAAGATGTTAATCCAGAAATACTCAAGCAACGGGTAATTGTCGATCCTTGGATTCGTGCTGAAAAATTAGCAGACTACCAATATATAGGTAGTGAATTTGATGGTGGTTTTGCTGAATACGCAGTAGTTCCGACTACTAATATTTACCCGATTAATTCACCCCTATCTGACGTGGAGTTATCAACCTTACCCTGTTCCTATGCTACAGCGGAAAATATGTTGACCAAGGGAAGAGTATCGGCAGAAGATATAGTATTAATTATGGGAGCTTCCGGTGGTGTAGGCACTGCAGCAATTCAACTATGCAAAATTCGGGGAGCTAAAGTTATTGCTATTGTGGGAGCGAACAAGGAGTATTTGGCTCAGGAGCTAGGAGCTGACTACGTTTATCGTCGAGATGAGCAACTAATTACAAATTTGGAGAATTATAGAGTTACTGTTAGCTTAGATACAGTGGGAGGAGAGTATTTTAATCTTATGTTTAAAAGCCTTTGTATTGGAGGAAGGTATGTGAGTTGTGGAGCAATAGGAGGTCCGATAACTTCCTTAGATTTGCGAGACTTAATTTACAAAGATACAGAAATGATCGGAGCAACTCGCCTCGATCCAGGAGTATTTGAGCAATTGATGGGGTATGTTGAAAAAGGTCTATTGAAGCCTCCAGTAGCTAAAGTTTTTCCTTTAAGTGAAATTAAAGAAGCTCAGAAATTTTTTCAAAGTAAAGACTTTTTCGGCAAAGTTGTAATCACACCTAAAATCAAATCTTGATAAGTGAAAATTAAATGATTTATTAATGACTATAACAATCTCTCAACTTCAATCTAATATAATATCATGTTCGGTTGAATACTTACACTTTGGAGGAAGGAAGGTAGAAGGCAGAAGGGAAAGAAAGGTTCAAGGCCAAAAGTTTTTTTATAAGTAGATTATCCGAACATTATATAAAATCCAATTGAACACTTGTCATTGCGATGAAAGGAAGCAATCTCCTAGACTCCCGAGATTGCTTCCTTTCACTCCGTTCCAATCGCAATGACGTAAGCTATAGTAATTATCAGGATTCTATATAATATCATGTCCGCTTGAATAGTTATAAATAAATGAGAAAGGAGTCAGGAGACAGGAGACAGGAGTCAGGAGGGAAGAGAGGAGAAAGAAAGTATCAAAAGAAGAAAGTTTTTTTATCACGCTCTTATCCGGACATGATATAACTCTGTAGAAAATTGCACAATTGACATCCTCCCGACGCTGCACTGGCGTGACAGCGAGGGATTCCTAACCATCGCGCTATTTGGGCTTTCTGCTGCCTCTTGCCTCCTTTCCTGCGGAATGCTGCGCAAACGGAGGAGCTACGCTAACAGAGGAGCTGCGCTAACAATGCACCAGCCTCCAAGGTCAAGCCTCTTTCCGGTCTTACGGTCGCTCCACAGACAAGACAGCGCGGTCTTGGGGGTCTCCCCCATGAGCGACTGGCGCTGACACTGCTAGCCCAGCAGCCTTTAGATAGCAGAGCACACGCTTTGGAAAAACCGCAACATTGATTGGTTTTCCAATTGCGTCGCTCCCCCCCCTTTCTAAGGGCAGGGCTGTTTCAAAGTATTGTAGATTAAGGATGAGCAGGAGAACAGGAGTAATGGGGATAGTGGAACAGTGAAATTTGCCAAAATTGGCCTATTTTTCAGCCAATAAGCGTCTTTAAGCTCTGAGAGAATATTTGGTTCAACGCCGCTTAAAAGCCTCCATCCCCCTGTCTCCGTGTCTCCGTGTCCCCGTGTCCCCGTGTCTATCAAGAATGAAACAGCCCTGCCCCTTTCTAAGGGGGGTTAGGGGGGATGGAGAGCGCGGGTCTTCAACCAACGTTGAGATAAAAACGACTATCCTAAAGTTAAGAAAATAAAAAACAATGACAGAATTAATGAGTGCTGCTGTTCTCACTGGATATGGCGGACCAGACAAATTAGTTTACACTCAAGTTCCTAAACCTACATTTGAGAAGGGAGAAGTCTTAATTAAAGTGGGTGCTTGTTCTATTAATAATACAGACATAAATACCCGTACAGGATGGTATGCAGCAGATGAAGGGTTTCAAGAAATCCTCCAGGACACGAAGAAAAATGATGAGGAAAAATCTACAGGTTGGTCTCAGACTGGGATACAATTTCCCAGAATTCAGGGTGCGGATATTGTCGGTGAAGTTGTAGAAATAGGTACAGATGTAGAGCCTAAATTTCTTAATCAAAGGGTAATTGTTGACCCGTGGATTCGAGGAGAAAATCTGGAAAAATATCTATATGTAGGCAGCGAATTGAATGGCGGTTTTGCCGAATATGTTGCTATTCCTGCGATAAATATTTGTCCGATAAATTCATCCCTGTCAGATGTGGAGTTAGCAACGGTACCTTGTTCTTATTCTACCGCAGAAAATCTCTTGACAAAAGGAAGAGTTGATGATAAAGATACTGTTTTAATTATGGGTGCTTCTGGGGGTGTCGGGAGTTCTGCCGTTCAGTTAGCTAAAATAAGAGGGGCAACGGTTATAGCAATTGTTGGTAAAAATAAAGAACATTTAGTTAAGGAGTTAGGTGCTGATTATATTTATCCTCGAAACGATGAGTTAGCATCAAATTTGGCGAAGCATCAAATTACTGTTTCCTTAGATATGGTAGGCGGAGAATATTTTGAGATAATTTTTAAAGCTTTGAGTATTGGGGGACGGTATGTAACAGCAGGAGCGATCGCTGCTCCTATAGTTGAGCTAGACTTGCGAAATTTGATTGACAAAAATACAGAAATGATCGTAGCAACTCGCTTTGAACCTCAAGTGTTTCAGAATTTGCTTGAGTATATTGAAAAAGGTCTGTTGAAACTTCAAGTAGCTAAAGTTTGTACCCTGAGTAAAGTTAAGGAAGCTCAGAATTTTTTTCAAAACAAAAACTTTTTTAGTAAAGTTGTGATTACAATATGCTAATCTAAACTCTATAGTAAATTTGCTAAAATAGAAGCAACTATCCTGAATTCAGAAAATCAAAAACAATGACAGAATTAATGAATGCGGTTGTCCTTAATGGATATGGTGGACCTGAAAAATTAGTTTATACTCAAGTTCCTAAACCTACTCCCCAGAAAGGAGAAATATTAATCAAAGTAGGAGCTTGTTCCATCAATAATGCAGACATAAATACTCGCACTGGATGGTATGCCGCAGATGAAGGATTTCAAGAAATCTTGCAAGATACTAAGACTAACGAGGGAGGAAAAGCAACCTGGAATCAGTTGGGTGTGACATTTCCTCGAATTCAGGGAGCAGATATTGTGGGAAAAGTCCTCGAAGTTGGTGAAGGTGTTACGCCAGAGATACTGGAGCAACGAGTGATTGTATATCCTTGGGTGCGTACTGCTAAATTTGCAGAATATCAGTATGTGGGCAGCGAACTTGATGGAGGTTTTGCTGAATATGCTGTGGTTCCGGCAACAAATGCTTATCCTATTAATTCTGATTTACCCGATACTCAATTAGCAACTTTGCCCTGCGCTTATTCCACAGCCGAAAATATGTTAACTAAAGCTAGAGTTGCAGCTAGAGATACAGTAGTTATTACGGGAGCATCTGGTGGTGTGGGTAGTGCAGCAATTCAATTATGCAAAATTCGGGGGGCAGTAGTTATTGCTATTGTGGGAGCGAACAAAGAACATTTAGCTAAGGAGTTGGGTGCTGATTATGTTTATCCTCGAGATGAAAAACTCGCTGATAATTTGGCGAAGCATGAAATTACGGTGAGCGCTGATGTGGTGGGAGGAGAATATTTTAGTCTAGTCTTCAAAAGTCTCGTTGTGGGGGGAAGATATGTGACTTCTGGGGCGATCGCTGGTCCACTGGTTGAGTTAGATTTGCGAGATTTGATTTACAAGGATGTGGAGATGAAAGGAGGCAACCGTTATGAACCAGAAGTGTTTCAGAACTTGCTCGGATATATTGAACGAGGTTTATTGAATCCTCCAGTTGCTAAAATTTTCCCCTTGAGTCAAATGCAAGAAGCTCAGAAATTTTTTCAAAGTAAAAGCTTTTTTGGAAAAGTTGTAATTACGCCTGAGTAAAAGTATTATATAGAAGCCCTAAGTGTATCTTTAAGCAAAAATGAGAATTTTTGGGCATTGGAGACAGGAGTCAGGAGACAGGAGTCAGGAGTTAATCTACCCCGAGCAAATCCGAGTCAGGGAACGGTTCGTCAGGAGATTGAGAAACAGTTGGAGGGAAAAAGGTAGAAAAACAGCTTCTTGCTTCACCATCTCCCCATCTCCCCATCTCTAAATAGATCCCAAATGGGTTCTATAGAATCCGGGGAATTAGTTATCGTATCGCTCTAGGAGTCAGGAGTCAGGAAAAAGAAAAGATTGGAACTATTGAATTTTTAAATTTGTATTCAGTAGAACATCTGTATTAAGAGAAAGTAATTTTGCAATTACTATATAACCCGATTCTATATTATACCAATTCCCAAAAGTAACGCTATACTTGGATAACACTTCAGTTATTAAGTAATTAAACTAAGGTAATTACTTTTTTGTTAGTTTGAGCAAGTTTAACATTAATTATTCTTGTTGTTACTTCTCCCCTACTCCCCCACTCCCCTACTCCCCTACTTCAATCAAATGTAGAAAAGTTTTTGAGAAATGGTATTAGACATCTCCAAAAATCAAAAATGAAATCAATGCCAGCTCTGAAATCAACAATTTCATTCCCTATTCCCTGACTTATGCAAGAAGTCTATTGACAAATGAAAACTAAGGTCACTTTACATGATAAAGTGACATATATCTGAAAAAATTCAAACTACAGAGAAAATTATGACTAAACAGAAAGTTGCCTACATCGGTACGGGTGCGATGGGCAAACAAAACATCTATAAACTGCTTAAGGATGGGTATGAAGTCCAAGTTTATGATAAGTATCCAGAAGCAGCAAAACCAGTTATTGCCAAAGGGGCAATTTGGAAAGATACTCCCAAGGAAGCTGCCCAAGGTGCAGATCTGGTGATTACCAATTTACCCTTGCCCCATCATGTACTAGAAAATATGTTGGGAGAAACTGGAGCAGCAGAAGGGATGAGAACTGGTGCAACTTGGATGGATTTTTCTACAACTGACTACCATAATACCCAACATATAGCAGGAGAAGCTGCCAAAAAAGGAATATTCAGTTTAGAATCTCCTGTGAGTAATCTCTCTCACATGGGTGTAGATTTTTGTAATGTTAGTTACTATGTTAGTGGAGATCGGGAAGGCTACGATCTAAGTAAAGAAACCCTGGATGCGATCGGCAAAATTTCCTTTTTTGTTAGTAACACTATCGGAGAAGCCCAAACAGTAAAACTCCTAACCAACTTGTTATTTTATTCACAAATGTTGGTATTAGGGGAAACGATGATGATATGTAAAATATATGGCATTCCTATGCTATGGATGTGGGATTATATCCGAGCTTCTATAGGTAATAGTGTGGTAACAGAACAAGTAACCCCTTTTATTTTTGACGGCAGTTATGATTATTCCTGTTCTTTGGAAATTACGGTGAAAGACACAGATTTAACAGTCAAATTAGCCGATGAATTAAATATTCCATTACCTATAGGGCGTATTGTTGAAGAAAGATATCGAGAAGCCGGGCAAAAATACGATGCCCATGATAATCATGTGAAAGTCACAAAATTAATTGAAGAAGACAATAATTTAGATTTGCGGTTGCCTGATTTTACGGCTCCTTCTCCTTATGGTTTAGATCGGAGTTACATTCATTCGGAAGAAAGAGTAACTGATGGTTTTGGGCGGATTAAACCTCTTCCCTATCAACTACAATATGCAGCACCGAAACCATTACAAGATGAGAAATTGATGGATATTGCTAAATCTCTCACAGATTTTATGGCATATATCAATTACTTAGTCTTAGGAGAAGCTAACGATCTAGGGAGAGGTATGGGATTAACTGATGAGTTATTAGAAGATGTGATTCGTTGGAGTGTTGGAACCTGTTGGGTATCTGATAATACTGATACTTATCAACTAAACCCAGAGATTGTAGAGAAGATTAAATCCTTTGATTTTGGCAGTAAAGTAAAACTTCCAGTGATGACAAAGATGCTGGCACATCTGAGTAATTAAAAAAAATTCTCCAAGACTTTAAGATCGTGGTTGGCTTATTCAACAATAAAAAAAATAGCCAACCATGAAACCTTAACGAATAAATCTTCTTCTACAGTTCCCTAGGAATATTGACAATGGGTTACATTGAGATAATTAAGGCCAAAAAACACGAAACTGTTTTATCGAGACCAGATCGCTTTGTTGAAATTTCTCAGAGAAAAGACAGAAGCGATATCGACCAAACTGGATGGGCTGTTTTATACGGTAGCAACAGTTATATAACAACTTGGAAAGGTATTCTTTCTAATCAAGGTATTGCCGAAAGAACAATGTATGAAATGTTGCTCCATGAATTACAACCTAGAACAATTATTGAACTGGGTGCGTTAAGCGGAGGTACTGTTGTTTGGTTCGCCGATGTTTTATCAGTTGTTGGAGTTAAAACTGAAATTTATTCAGTAGATATCGATTTATCTCTTCTCGATGAAAGAGCTAAATCGGATGAAAGGATTCATTTTATAGAAGGTGACTGTACCCAAATAGAGAAGGTGTTACCTCCCGAGCTTTTAGAAAGCTTACCTCATCCCTGGTTGTTAATTGACGATACCCATGCAGACACTGCCGGATTATGTGAATATTTTCATAACAATGGGTTACAGGCTGGTGACTATTTAATTATAGAAGATACTAATCCTATTGTTTGGAATCATTGGAGAGAAGAAAGACCAGGAGAGCCAAAAGCAGGATGGATCAGTAATGAAGAATTTGAGAGAGGAGACAATAAATTAGCAGATTTGAGAAATTGGCTAAAGTCTCGTCCTCAAGAATATTTAGTTGATACCCATTATCTCGATCTGTTTGGTTACAATGTCACCAAACATTGGAATTCGATTTTGAAAAAAGTACTCTAATAACCTTTAAAAAGCTGAAATGAATACTTTTTGTGACTCTATCTCCACAAAAAATCTTGGATTTCAGGTTTATTTGTGTAATAGATATCCTGATTCTGGAAGAACAATTCTTCATTGGTTGTGAAATATAAAATTTATAGTCTTATAGTCTTAATTTTTTTATATGTACGACAACAAAGTAGAATCTTCAGAAAAAAATATCGATAGTGTAAGGAAGTGGGTTTTTGATGCTGAAATAGCTAATAGATTTACTGATGAAGCAGAAAAACATATACCTGATTATTGGAGAGTAATAGAGCTAACAATTAATATACTTAAAGATAATGTAGCTCAAGATGGATATATTATAGATGTAGGTTGTGCAAGTGGAAATACATTGTTGTATTTATACAAACAAGGTTTCAAAAATTTGTTTGGGATAGATTATTCTCAAGAAATGTTAAAAGTAGCTGGTAAAAATCTGAGTGAAGTTGACAAAGATTTCCCTTCCAGACTTTTTCAATCAAAAACATTCATACAAAATATGAATTTTGATGCCGTTCTTTGTAACTGGACTCTTCATTTCATTCAAGCAAGACAAGAATACTTAAAAGCTATTTTTGATTCTTTAGTTAGCAATGGATTATTTATCCTGACAGAAAAAACACTTCAAAGCCAAATAACAGAAAATCAATATATACTTTTTAAACAAAAAAAAGGATTAAGTAATGAAGAAATTGAACGCAAGAAACAACAATTAGAAGGTGTGTTAAATCCCTTGTCTGTAACACAAAATCTAGAGTTATTAACCAAGACTGGTTTTTCTCAAATAGAAATAATAAATGCTAGACTCGGATTTGTCACTTTTTTGTGCATAAAATCATAAGTATCTGAAAAAAGTTGTACAGTATCTTAGCTACCAATAATGGAAAATAACTCTTTTGTAACAGTTAACAACAAACGCTTTCACTATATTTGGTTACGGGATAATTGTCTTTCTGAGAAAAGTCGCCATCCTAGCTCTTTTCAGAAACTCTATGACTTCAGCGAAGGAAAAGAAATCCCAAAGCCCAAATTTATAGAGTTAACAGATAAGGAATTGATAATTGACTGGGATGAAAACCCTCCACATCGCAGCATCTTTCCGATTGAATGGTTGATGACTTATGCTTATGATCGACATCAAAATGACCATAACGGCAAGCATAAAGAAGGACAAAGTCGTTATCCTGAAGAACTTTTGTGGAATAAAGCTTTGCTGGAGAGCTATCTATCTGAGTGGGAAAATTCTAGTTTCGGGGTTTCTCAAGGATGGAAAGATCGGCTTTTTAGATATGGTTTTAGTTTAATCCATGACTTAACTCCACAAAAACATCAGGATTTTTTGGTTTCTATTGGACCAATGCTCTATACTGAAGCAGGAGCTTTCTATGATGTTGAGTTCAAGTCTGGGGCGAACGACTTAGGAGATACTTCCCATACTCTCACCCCTCACACTGATTACCCAAATAGAGATTATCCTCATTTGCTAACTTGTTTTTACATGGTTAAAAACGAATCAATAGGAGGAGAATCGATTTTAGTGGATGGTTTTCGTGTTGCCAAAGACTTTAGGGAAAAATATCCCGATTACTTTAGATTATTAGCTGAAACTCCGATCCAGTTCCGTCAATTTTATCAAAACTGGCAGTATTTTTATACTAGAAGTACGCCTATTCTTAAGTTGGATGATTCCGGAGATTTAGTTGCGATTAACTTTGCTCATTCCCATGCTAGTAACTGGAATCTTCCTTTCGAGCAGATGGAAGAATTTTATCAAGCTTATGCAACCTTTTTTAAGTATCTCAAAAATCCAGATTATCAATACTGTTTGCGTCTGGAGAAGGGAGACTGTCTGCTGATGAATAATAATCGAATTCTTCATGGTAGAAAGTCTTTCGACTTCAGTTCGGGAAGCCGACTTTTGAGAGTAGGATATTTAGTTTGGGATCATATCACAGGAAGAGAGAATTTTCAGCAATATAAAGATTTATATCTGAGTAAATAGCTGTTGCACTCGTGTTCTATTCTTTAACTTAAGAGTATAAGTTTTCCAGAAAATTATGAAAATATCTAAGATTACTGTCTATCAAGTAACTTTACCCCTAGAGCATCCTTACCGACTATCAGGTGGTAGGTTGTATTTTGACAAACTGGATTCTACTATCATTGCGATGGATACAGATGAAGGAATTCGAGGTTGGGGAGAAGGATGTCCTTGGGGTTCCACTTATTTACCCGCTTTTCCACGAGGTGTCAGGGCAGGAATTGAAGAACTCGCCCCTCAACTTATCGGACTCGATCCCAGACGTATTGATTTTATTTATCGGACGATGGATACTGCTCTACCGGGTCATCCCTATATAAAATCTGCTCTGGACATGGCTTGTTGGGATATTCTGGGTAAATCAACAGGTTTACCACTTTGCGAACTGTTTGGTGGTCGTCTTGACCAAGAAATAACCATTCAAAATTCTGTTCCCACAGGTACTCCAGAAGAAATGATTGAATCTATTAAGAGGGGTCAAGCGAAAGGGGAAACGGTTCATACCTGTAAAATTGGCGCAGATGTAGCTTTAGATATTGAGAGAATTCAAGCGATCGGTGCTTATTTGCCTGCTAATGAAACTGCAACTTTTGATGTCAATAGAGCTTGGTTAGTAGATGAAGGTATGAGGGTAATGAATTCGGTAAAAGAACCGATTTTGTATTTTGAACAGCCTTGTGAAACTTATGAAGAGTGTTTGCAGTTACGTAAACTGACTTATCATCCCATTATTTTAGATGAATGTATTCAAGCTTATGGTCATGTTGTTCGCGCTCAAGCCGATCGTGCTTGTGAGGCTATTGGATTGAAAATTGGTCGAGTAGGGGGATTAACTAAAGCCAGACGTATCCGAGATTTTTGTGTGGAAACAGGAATTAGGATGAATATTGAAGTTACTGGAGGAAGTGTGATAGGAGATGCAGGGTCAGTTCATCTCGCTCAGAGTACCCCACTAACTCACTTGCGAGCAACTTGGTTATGCCATGAAATGTTGACTGTAGATACAGCTAAAGGTGGTCCCCGGAATAAAGGAGGTAAAACTTCTGCACCAGAAGCTCCAGGTTTAGGTGTAGAGCCAATAATGGATGTTTTGGGTGAAGCGATCGCTGTGTATCAATAAAATATAGCAATCAATACTTACGCAGAACCACTATATCTAGTAGGGGACAAATGGCCGTTTGCTAACGTAGAGCTCCCGAATGGCGTTCCTACAGATGGCGTATAATTTGAGATTTTGCGTAAGTCTTACATTCACGTCTTCAGTTGGAGAAAAGTTGATTGATATAGGTTTTAGATGAAGATATCTCGAATTTATGTATATAAAGTCCCCTTGCCCCTAGAATATCCTTACCGTCTATCAGGAGGTCGATTGTATTTTGACAAGCTTGATTCCACCATAGTTGCCATAGATACCGATGAAGGAATCCGAGGTTGGGGAGAAGGATGTCCTTGGGGTTCCACTTATTTGCCTGCTTTTCCACGGGGTATCAGAGCTGGAATTGAAGAACTCGCCCCTCAACTAATCGGACTCGATCCTAGACGTATTGATTTTATCTATCGGACGATGGATACTGCTCTACCAGGTCATCCCTACATTAAATCAGCTCTGGATATGGCTTGTTGGGATATTCTGGGCAAAGCAACAGGACTACCACTGTGCGAACTCTTTGGCGGTCGAATCGATGAGAGCGTAACCATCCACAGTTCTATTCCTACGGGTACGCCAGAGGAAATTATTAAATCAATTGAATTGGTGCAAGAAAAGGGCTATATGATTCATAGTTGCAAGATTGGAGCTGATGTGGCTCTGGACATCGAGCGAATAGAAGCTGTGAATTCCTATTTGCCTGAAAATGAAAGTGCAACTTTTGATGCTAATCGATCTTGGTTGATGGATGAGGCGATTCGGGTGATGAACGCTGCCACTGACAGGATCTCTTATTTTGAACAGCCTTGCGAAACTTATGAGGAATGTTTTCAGGTTCGCAAGCGCACTGTTCATCCAATTATTTTAGATGAATCTATTCAGAGTTATGGAAATGTTGTCCGCGCTAGCGCCGATCATGCTTGCGAGGCGATTGGTCTTAAAGTTGGTCGTGTGGGAGGTTTAACTAAAGCCAAGCGTATCCGAGATTTCTGTATGGAAAGGGGTATTCGGATGAATATTGAAGAGACTGGGGGTAGTATCATCGCCGATACGGGAGCAGTGCATCTTGCCCAGGCAACTCCACAAATGTTTTTACGAGCTACTTGGTTGTGCCACGAAATGTTGACTGTGGACACGGCTACGGGTGGTGCGCGGAATAAAGAAGGTAAGACTTCTGCGCCAGAATATCCAGGGTTGGGTGTAGAGCCAATAATGGATGTTTTGGGTGAAGCGATCGCTGTGTATGAATAAAATTTTGTATATCATTGCCTTGGTAAGATTATGAGTAAAATTCTGGCCTTATGGTCTACCTTTCGTGCTACATCTACTGCATTTGAGTGCATGATGCGAGAACGAGGTGATTTTGTAGTTTTTCACGAACCCTTTGGGCTTTCATTTTACAATAGCGAAGAACGGCGCAATACCAATCGTTATCCAGATGCTGAAATCAAAGCTGAGAATAACTATGAAACCACAAGACAAAGGTTGCTAGACATTGCCAAAAAGCAGCAGGTCTTTATCAAAGATATGCCCTACTATATCAGCCACTTAATAACCCCTGAATTTGTGGCTGAGTTTGAGAATACTTTCCTGGTAAGAAACCCAGCTAAAATGCTTCTTTCTTTGCACTACCGATGGCCAGATTTTACTCTGGAAGAAACTGGTTACGAACCTCTGTATAGTTATTTTATGATGGCTCAAGAGATTAGTGGTAAAACACCTGTATTAATAGACGCTGACGATCTGCTGAACAATCCAGAATCAACCATTAAAGCTTATTGCAATGGAGTGGGTATCCCTTTTATTCCAGAAGCCTTAAGTTGGGAACCAAAATCTCGACCAGAAATTAACCACTGGCAAAGTGGGGTGTGGCATAGTTCTCTTAATGCTAGTAAGGGCTTGAGAGACAGAAAGCAGAAAGAAATTAACTATGGAACAGTGGAGGATAACGATCGCTTAAAGGAAGCCTACGAGTATTGCTTACCTTATTACCAAAAACTTTACGAACATCGGCTGCGGATTGAATAATACCATTTCTCAAAAACTTTTCTACATTTGATTGAGCAGGGGAATAGGGGAGCAGGGGAGTGGGGGAGAAGCAAACATAAGAATAATTAACATTGAACGCAAGCTAAAATTACCAAAAAGTTATTCGGTTTATGCGGCTTTGTTGATAACTGAAGTATTCCCTAAGTATAGCAAGACTTTTTAGAATTGGTATAACAGCTTTTGGCATTGAAATAAGCAATATGGATTGAAGTCCTTCAGAAACAGAAGCCATTAGCGATCGCAATCCTGAATACTAAATTTGTCCAACAAAAAGGAGATGTTATGAGACAAGGTGCTTTGTCCGGTCTAAAAGTTATCGATTTGACCCAGTATATAGCGGGTCCATATTGTACAAAACTCCTCGCTGGGTTCGGTGCTGAGGTCATAAAAGTCGAACCACCTAGTGGCGACCCCGTTCGACACATAGGACCATTTGTAGATAGCAAACCAGGTATCGAGCGGAGTATTCCGTTTCATTGGCTCAACTCCGGAAAAAAAAGTGTAACTCTCGATCTGGAAACACCAAAAGGAATAGAAGACCTAAAACAACTGATTGCAGGGGCAGATGTTTTAGTCGAGAATTTTTATCCCACAGTTATGTCTAAGCTAGGATTAAGCTACGACCAGATTCGAGAGATTAATCCTGCTATTGTGATGACATCTATTTCTAATTTTGGTCAGGATGGACCATATCGAAATTATCGAGCTAATGAAGCAATTTTATACGCCATGAGTGGCTGCATGGAGTCAACGGGAGATACAGATAAGCCACCCTTAGCTGCGGGGCCAGCCGTTAGCCAGTACACGGCTGGTATGTATGCCTACTTCGGCACTCTAGTGGCACTTTTTCAACGTGGGGATTCTGGTATTGGTCAACATATTGATGTCTCCATTCAGGAAAGCGCACTTGAGAACGTCCAGATGAGAGCAGTCGCCTATCTTCATACGGGTCAGCGCAAACCACGCAATAGCAGCAACCGAGACTGGGCACCGTGGCAGTGTTATCCTTGTCGTAATGGTTATGCTGCTGTGCTGGGAGGACCCCATCGTCATTGGCGAAAGGGAGCCTCTTTATTTGAAGAGCCACGTCTTTTAGAAGATCGGTTTCTCTATGTATTCGATCGCGCCAAGGCTCATGATGAGGTAGAGTCTTTGATAAAACCTTGGCTGATGCGTCACGACAAAGAGGAAATTTTTGAACTGGGGCTAGCTAGGGGATTTGCCTTTGGTTACTTGGCGACGATGGCAGAAGCATTCGAGTTTAAACAGCACCAAGAGCGGGAGTTTTTCCTGGAGACTGAATCTCACCCAGAAGTAGGACGCTTAAAATCTTGTCAGGCTCCCTTCCGCTTGTCAAACAGTTCCTGGTATATGGGGCGATCGCCATTGCTGGGAGAGCATAATCAAGTCATTCAAGGGCAATCTTCCTTGATTGAGAGGAATCGGGTAAAAGAGAACGGCAAGCCATTGCCAAACCAAAAGAAAAACCCCCCTTTGTCAGGAATTCGAGTTCTCGAGATTTCTCGGGAATGGGCAGGCCCCCATACCGGAAGAATCCTGGCTGATTTTGGTGCTGAAGTAATCCGAATTGATTATCCCCGTCGGATGGAAACGACAAGGGGAGCTTCGACAAAGAATCAAGCCTATAATCAGCAGTTGGGTTTTCATCATCTAAATCGCAATAAAAAATGTCTTGCAGTGGATCTTAACGATCCGGTGGATCGAGAAATCTTGAAAGACCTGATCCGTCAAACAGACATCGTTCTAGAAAATGCCAGACCGGGTGTACTTGAAAAGCTAGGCTTTTCTTATGAAGAACTCAAGGCGATTAAACCGAACATCATTTTGCTTTCCATGTCCGCTTATGGACAAACAGGTACTTATGCGCCTTATCCTGGTTACGGTGCTTCCATTGAACCTCTCAGTGGCGTAAACTGTCTCACTGCTTATAATCCATATACACAGGCAGATGCAAAGCGGATTCGGGAAACTGATATGATTAATGGTATTATGGGGGCTTGTGCTGCCTTGACTGCCTTATCTAATCGTCAAAAAAACGGGGATGGAGATTGGGTCGATCTTTCCCAGTTAGAAGGATTAACACACGCTATTGGAGGAGAACACTTCTTGGAGTATGCAGTCAATGGGGATACAACCTTACCGATAGGAAATCGTCATCCAGCTTATGCTCCCCACGGCTGTTATCGTTGTCGGGAGGAAGACCAATGGGTTGTCATTGCGATTGGTTCGGATGACGAATGGAAGACTTTTTGTCAAATCCTCGGACAGCCGGAATTGATTGACGATTCACGCTTTGCTACAAGTGGCGATCGCCAAGAAAATCACGACTCACTCGACAAGCTCATAGAAGCTTGGACGTGTCAAAAAACACACTATGAAGTCATGTACTTACTGCAAGACCAGGGGTTAATGGCAGGAGCAGTTTTAAATATGGCCGACCTCTGCCAAGATCCTCATCTGTGGGAAAGGAACTATTTTCAGAAGCCAAGTACGGGCTCGGATGCTTTTTTTCCAGGCTTTCCCTTGCGGATGTCCCTCACCAGCCCTGTTTTTGAACATATTGGTGCAGACTTAGGGGAACACGACCGTACAATCATCTGCGATCTCTTGGGCTACCCTGAAGAGCAAGTTAAATCTTGGCCAGAAGAAGAACTGGGAACTGATTACGATCCATAGTAATATTGGCGCTCGCTGTTTATCAATAACAGGTTCGTATGCAATCAAAAAATTTATGAGGAAAACAAATTAATATTTGGAATAATTTTGGCTTTTCTTCCACCTAAAATGACAAAATAAAGATATGACTTACGCAAATAAATCCCCCGTTACTACCAGAAATCCTTGGTCTGAACAATAGAGATATACGGCAATAACTTGGTTTCTGGGTTCTTGTGCGTAAGTTATAATTATGTTATACTCTACGGCTACTTAGTTAAAATAAATTCTCATATGGACAGTTTGCCAATTATTTCCCTCAAAAAGTTAGCAGAAGAAGATCGAGATGAGATCGAACGATTGTATCTTGCTTGCGACGATCGTGGTTTTTTCTATTTGAATGATTATGGTATTGCCAAAGAAGTCATAGAAGAAACGATCGCTGCTTCTCGGCAATTTTTTGAACTACCAGAAGCTATTAAAAATGAATATGGACAGGAAATTCAGACCGTTTCTCCTAAAACTTGTCGGGGCTACGTTCCCCTCTACGGCGAAGCAACTAATGGAAAAGCTGGCTTTGATCCTAAAGAATACTTTGAATTTGGCTTAGAACGTCCCCATTCTGACAAACCATTTACCGGACAGACTGTTTTTCCAGATGAAATTGTTGCACCTGGTTTTGCTTCCTCTCACTATCGCTTGCAAAGCGAGATAATGAATAAGGTGGTTCCAATTTTATTAAAGGGAATCGCTTTAGCATTAGGTCTGGAAGCTACATGGTTCGATCGCTTTTTTACCGATCCAATTTTAATTCATCGTACTATATATTATCATCCTGGAACAGGGAAAGCTGGAAAGCATACCGATAGTGGAATGTTTACTATATTAATTCAAGAAAACCTTTCCGCACCATCATTGCGGGTGAGGAGCGATCACCGTTGGATGGGCGTTCCTTGTCTGGAGGATGCTTTTGTTATTAATCTAGGCGATATGTTGCAAATGTGGACAAAAGGAAAATTTGTCAGCACTGCCCATGAAGTTATTCACGATCTTCCCGTCAGTCGCATATCAATTCCTCTATTTCTGTATCCGAATATTGATACAATTATCGAACCTTTTGGCACAGAGGAAAAAATTAGCGCTCTGGATGTAATGCTGAAAGATTACCGCTCAATTTGGGAAACCCACGAAGGGGCAGGTCAGGCAAAAGAACTAACTTGAAATGTAAGAATTTTTGATGATATTGTATGAAAAAAATTTTGGCATTATGGGCAATACCCCGCTCGACTTCCACAGCTTTTGAAACAATGATGCGAGAAAGGGGAGATTTTCTGGTTCTTGATGAACCCTTTGGTTTGTACTTCTACTACAGTGAGGAGAGGAGATGCGATCGCTATAAAGAGGCTGAGAGTAATCCTGCTTATAACTTTCAACCTCTATTCCAAGACATAATTAATAAAGCCCAAAATCAATCAGTATTTATTAAAGATATGGGGCGTTTTATTTACGATCGCGCTGACGAAGCCTTTTTAGCCCACTTTAATCATAGCTTTCTTATTCGCGATCCAGCTAAAGCTCTCCCTTCTCTATTTGCTGGTTGGCCTGATTTTAGCTTAAGTGAAACTGCATATGCAGAACTTTACCAATTATTTGAAGCCACCAAAGCATTTTTGGGAAAAGTGCCTCCTGTCATAGATTCTGATGACTTAGTACAGAAACCAGAGGCTACAGTAAAAGCTTACTGTGATGCCGTAGGAATTCCGTTCATGCCCCAAGCCTTAAAATGGCAGCCCAAGGTACGTTCTGAAATTCTCCAATGGGAAGGGTGTTGGCATACTTATTTACAATCTAGTCAAGGATTTAAGGAAAAAGAAAAAAAAGATTATGTTAGGATTGAAGATAATGACCACTTAAAACAGGCTTATGAGTATTGTTTGCCTTATTATCAAAAACTTTACGAACATCGACTGCGGATTGATTAATATCAAGTTAGGATAATTACTTAACTCTATCTTCAGGATCTATAAAGGAGCTTTTTTGGCTTTTTAAGGCACACAAAAAGCTCTTATTTACACTTAATAAATAATATATAGCAATCCTAAATAGGTTGCGGGTGATTAAAAAGTAAATAAAAAAGTTGAAACTGTTGCCTGTTGCCAGTTAAGTGTTCCCTAAAAAGCAGTAAGATTTTTGCCACGAATAAAATAGGATTGCTATAGGAATTTTATACCTAGAATCAGCAACGTTAAGATTACTGTTAAAGTGTACCTGGATTATTCTCAAAAATTCTGTAAAATTTAGCTTATTATACTTATCGTTTAGTTGGAGAAAAAAGTGAGTCAAGGAAAATTTCTTCAAAATCGCATAGCAATAGTAACAGGTGGTACATCTGGTATAGGTAAAGCTATTGCTCTTGCATTAGCTCAAAATGGAGCTAATGTAGCAGTTGGTTCTCGTTCCGCTAGCACGAGTTCATGCCAAGCTGAAATTGAGTCACAAGGTGTCCAAGCTCTAGTGATGAATCTGGATGTGTCTTCAACTGATTCAGTTCAGGGTTTTTATGATGCTACAATAAAGGCATTTGACAAAGTTGATATTCTTGTCAATGCTGCTGGAATTGCTTATGAGCATGAAATGTGTAATCATCCTGATGAAGAATGGTATAAGGTCATAGATATTAATCTTAATGGTATCTATCGTACTACTAAGCTATGTTTTCCAGGAATGATAGAAAGGAAATGGGGTCGTATTATTAATATTGCCTCGACTTCTGCTTCCGTAGGTGCTCCCCTTCACGCCGCCTATTGTACTTCCAAAGCAGCAATTCTCGGGCTAACTCGCTGTGTTGCTTTGGAAGGTGCACCTCATGGAGTATCTTGTAACTCAATTAGTCCAGGCTGGGTAGAAACTAACTTAGCCCAAGGGATGATCCGACGGCTTTCCCAAATTGAAGGTCAAACTGCTACTGAATATCTAGAGGAAATTAAGGAAAGCTATCCTCAGAAGAGAATTATACAACCGCAGGAAATTGGGGCACTGGCTGCTTTTCTGTGTCGTGATGAGGCATTGGGTATTACAATGGAGGATATAACTTTAGCGGCAGGTTCCATGTGGTAAAAAAAATTGGATTGACAGCAAGGTTAAAGTATATCAGTTGGAAAATAGGTTATAGGTGAGTAGATAGGAAATTTCTAATGAAAAAAATTCTAGCATTATGGGCAACACCGCGAGCAACTTCTACTGCATTTGAATGTATGATGCAGGCACGAGGAGATTTTTTGGTACATGATGAACCTTTTGGGTTATCTTATTACTACAGTGAAGAACGTTGTAATACTACTCGTTATCCAGATATAGAACCAAATTCCGAATATAATTTTAACTGTATATTGGAACAATTAAAACAAGAAACTCAAAAGCAAGCAGTTTTTATTAAAGATATGGGCTACTTTGTCACCCATGTCGCTAACCAAGAATTTTTATCTCATTTTGAGAATACTTTTCTGATGAGACACCCAGTCAAAATGCTTCCGTCGCTTTTTGAGAGGCGTCCTGATTTTACTTTAAAAGAAACTGGATATGGCGGACTATATGAGCTATTTCAAATTGTTAGGGATATTAGTGGAAAAGTTCCAATATTAATTGATTCGGATGATTTACTCAAAAAGCCAGAAGCAACTATTAAAGCCTACTGCAATGCAGTGGGCATACCATTTATCAAAGAAGCCCTAGAATGGAAACCTCAGTCTCAACCTCAAATCAAAGAATGGGAGGGAGGATGGCATACTCAGGCACTTTTGAGTTCCAGTTTCAAGGAACCAAAAGAAAGAAACTATCTTGGTATTGAAGATAATGAAAAATTAAAGCAAGCTTATGAAGAGTGTCTGCCGTATTATGAAAAACTTTATGAACATCGACTACGGATCGAATAAAATTACTAGAGGCTTATTTTATCAATGGATAATTGATAATTGATAATTAAAGAGAGTTTTTATGATTCACTCTCCATTATTCATTATCAATTAATTTTTCGGCTTTGGTGATTTCGGCTATGATTGTGTTTTAATGGCGATGGCCTAGCTATTAACTGAAAAGCATTTTATATTTGGCAAAATTTATGTTTCATAGCTTGATTCACCAACGCCAATTTTTCCTATTCCCTCTAATGTTTTTAAGTTAAAAACCAGGAGAACTTTCCACAATACTAAGCAATTCATTAATTTCTGTAATTGATTTTATCGCCTCATCTGCTACAAAATTATGAGCATTAGTTGTGGGATGTATCAGATCAAAGAATAGAAAATCATCAGGATTATTAGGACCAGAAGCTAAGAAACTGTCTGTGACATTTGTAAAGCCAAAATCACCAGGATTAGCAATTATATTATCAAATAAAGTTCCAATATCAACATTAATAATATTAATATTTGGGTCTTGTTCTAATATTTGGGAAGTTGCTGCTAAGGCACTATTATGACCTTCAGTTAATAAAGTCAATCCCTGTTGTTGTTCAGGAGGAAAAGTCTGTGCAAGTGGAGCTACTCCCAAGTCTGCTAGATTCGGTAAAACAAAATTTCTAGCTCCAATATTGGCAAGTTTATTGACTGCCACTGATAAATTACCTACAGTTGACTGCACATCCAAATTTTCACCACCTAAATAATCATTCGCTCCTGCCCACACTACATATAGAGCATCTGGATCGGTGGCGGGAGTTTCCGCAATAAATTCATCAATTTGTGTTTGTAAACCTATTAATAGCGGGGGCGCTCCCTCTGGTAATAAGTTATTGGCAGTATTGATAATTCCTGTGGTTGCCCCATTGACAGCAAAATTGAGGTTAGGGTCAGATGTTACTGCTAACTGAGGCGCGAGAGTTTCTACCCATAGAGGACCGTTGCTGGTACGCCCCTGAAAATAGGGAGGACTTGGTGGCAACAAACCACCAGTAGCTGCAAAAGCATTCCCTGTATCAGACAAACTATCGCCAAATACATAAATATCACTAAATAAGAGACGTGGTAACCGACCTTCAAATTGACCAAAATTGAGAAAGTGTTCTGTGGTGGTAAGTGCAGTAGTTGCTACTGCTTCGGCAACACCTGGATAACGGTCTAGATAAAAACTGGTGTTGAGTAAAGCACTGGGATCTCGTGGTTCAAACTGACCAAAGTTGATCAAGTGTTCTGTAGGGGTGAGAATATTTTGTTCGACAACAGTTGCAACGCCTGGGTTATTAGTAAGATAAAAGTTGGTATTGAAAATCGCACTTGGGTCACGAAGTTCAAATTGACCAAACCTAATAAAGTGGAAAAAACCATCGCTGATAGTACCATTGGCAACTGCTTCCGCTACTCCTGGGTTGGTTTCGAGATAGAATTGTTCGTCAAATAATTCGTTTATTGTTAATGCCATTTAAGAATTTAGAATTTAGAATTTAGAATTTAAGAATTCAAAAATTGATTTTGAGCTTTCAGGTTTCAAAAGTTAGATTTTTCTAGCTTAGGTTAATGATAATACAATTTCTGCCAATTTTTCTGCTGCTCCTGGTTTACCCCGTAAACTTCGGAGGCGATCGCTCATTTCTACCAACTTTTCTGGATGGTTTAAAAATTCTAACACCAACTCTGCTACAGTTTCTGGTTTGAGTTTTCCCATTAATTCTGGGACTATTTCCTCTTTTGCCCAAATATTCGGCCAAGCAAACAGTTGCCCTTTACGCACCACTAACCAATTAATTATGGTAGCAAAGGCAGCGCCGACTCCTGGTAAATTTGCGAGTAACCCTGGTAAACCATCCCATGCTCTCATAATATCTAATTGTTGAGTAGGTAATAATACAATCATCGGTACTGCTAACGAACCTAGTTCAGCAGTATTGGCACCAACAGTAGTCAGACAAAGATGACATTGGGAAAGTAGGTCATAAGCAGGAGTACGGGTTATCAATTCTATTTCCACTCCCTCAGTTGTCACCAGTTTGGGATTTTGAATTTGAAAACCTGCTTGCTGTTCCCTACTCTCTGTTTCCTTGCTATCTAAAGAAGGTATAAATAATTTTGCTCCCACACCACCCATTTTTTCAATTGCTGGATTTTTTTGTGAGTCAGCAAAATTAGCTAAAGTTTCTAACTCAAGAGTCGGAGCAACTGGAATAATAAATCTAGTTTGCGGACGTATTTTGTGGATATATTGAGCGATCGCCAAAGTTAAAGGTACACCTAAAGACAACTTAGTAGGTTTCGATCCAGGTAATAACCCTATTAACTCTACCTTGCTTTCCTCAGTAGAAAAACCACTTCTGAATTCTAAATTCTGAATTCTGACTTCGTTCATCAAGTCTCCCACGACTGTAAATTTATCAGCATATTTTGGAGGCACTTGAGCAACTACTTCCTGGTTCATCACCCCAAA
This sequence comes from Dapis purpurea BLCC-M126, assembly GCF_050015975.1. Taxonomy (NCBI): domain Bacteria; kingdom Bacillati; phylum Cyanobacteriota; class Cyanophyceae; order Oscillatoriales; family Microcoleaceae; genus Dapis; species Dapis purpurea. The sequence continues at coordinate 72,143 of NZ_JBNHER010000003.1, forward strand.
TTTATCTATCCAGCGCCACCATCTGGCATCCCACTCAGCATAAATAACAGTGGGATAACCCAAACGTTTTCCCACCATAACAGTAAACAATTGATCGCCTCCTAGAAATAAAACTACCCCCTGGGGATGCCAATGCCAATTTTCGGCAGTCTCACCCCAGAGCAAAAACCGCCAAAAATACTCTGGAGGTTGCACCCGATCTACTTCTGGATAAGAACAAGCGATCGCTACTTCTTTTCCCGTAGCATGGGGACAAGGGGAAAGAATAACAGAAATTCTTATATTAATATTTGTCTGTTGTCGTAACTGTTGTACAACAGGTCGTACCCAAGTAATTAATTCTCCTGGGCCATTTGATAGGATAACAATATCAACTTTCTGCATAGGGGTATAACTAGTAGGTGTTAGGTAAACTTTTCTAGTTTATACTAATTCATTTTCAAGATGTCACAAATATTTTCAAACTATAGTAGTGCGTTCTGGCATATTTACACATTTTTTTTGTACACCTTTTCTAGACTGTACTTTGAGCTGGAAATAGCTTTTTTGCATGAAAGTGGCGATATAGTTGCCGCTAGGCTCCGCCAACGCAAATAATCCCACGGGAGGGGAAGACTAGATGTCTATTTGATAACTTTCGGGTTTACCATTCTGTATCATGCGGCGGTTAAGTATAGTGTATTGAATGAATAACTCCACGGCTTGGTTGTCAAACAATCGCTTTCTCAACTTACCCCCAAGCTTTGAGTCTGAACATAGTAGTTTCTGATAGAGAACGCCTGTGGTAGCCACTTTCACCCTTCCACTTCTTTCGCCCACAGATACGAATGCGCCTCAAGTTTTCATCTCTAGGATGGGAAGTACCTCTACAGTTACCATGTTGCAAAATTACTGCGTTTTTTCGTGGCGCAATGGTGATTTTAGCTCCTTTCTGACGAGCTTTTTCATAGCAGTTGCACTTGTCGTATGCTCCATCACCCGATACTTGTGCTATTTCACCTTCTACTCCATCAAGCAAGTCACAGAACACTTGCTCGTCACTAATATCGTTGGTTGTTACTACAGCAGCAACTATTTCTCCTTGAGAATGATTAGCAAGATTTGTAATAGTATAATTTTTCTGGCTACTTATTAAATACTGGCAATATTGTATATAATCAAAGTCCATTTCAATAGTATTCGTAAAACTTTTGCTTATTATAGAACCCCTAAGCGTATCTTTATAAATATGCGCCTTAGCTAGGAGTTAGGAGACAGGAGGAAAGAGGGAAGATGTGGGGAGAAATAATAAAAAAAATTCAACACTCCTTGAGATAATTTTTCCTCATTCTTGATGCACGAAAAGACTTAACTTGCATAATTATATAGATCTCTTAGGGGTTCTATACACTATCATGCTTGATAAGATGGATCGAATTAATTTAACTTTTTCAGTAATTGAAATATTTTGTTGAGTATACGATCGCGCAGCAAGCAGATGTTCTAAGGGTGACAATATAACACAGTTTAAGGACACATTTCAAATTTCACATACAGACAGATTATAATTCTTAAACACTATATATAGTGTCTTGGCGTAAGTCCTGATATAATTACGCCAATGCTACCTGATTTGACATGACTCCTTCTTCAATCACCAAGGACTACCAATCATAGTAAACCCCGCCCAATAATAAGGATGAGAAAAATCTTGATTGCCAAACTTACCTAACACCGATCGTAACACTACTGCACCACGGGCTCCACTTCCCCTTAACTCCCCATCTGCAATCACCACTTCCCCTCGCAACATTGCTAACTGCGACTTTCTTAATGCCTCTGCCTTAATCTTAGCATTATTCAAATGAGTATAAAACTCAGTCATTAACC
>NZ_JBNHER010000004.1:0-17200 GCF_050015975.1 Dapis purpurea BLCC-M126
CCTTCTTCCTTACCTTCTCTATACAATACCAATGCTACCGGACATGATATAATATTTATAAATTAAAAGCCAGCAAACTAAATCATACATTCCTAATTGAGTCAGTACCTGAACCTATAAACACTTTAGGATTATTTGCTTTTGGTTGATTGTCTTTATTGGGAAATTCACTGCGTAAATCTTTTAAAAAGTAATTAAACAGTTATTGGCGAAAAATTATACAGAGGGTATTTTTTTACCTCCTTTGATTATGGCGTGAATGGCGAGCGCTATCCAAAAATAGTTGGTACAACAGGATTTTTGATTAGGCGATCGCTCTTTTTGTTATTGGCACATTAGTACAAAGTGAAAACTTTTTGTAATCGCCTTTAAGATGATTGCCTTTTGCCTTCTGGGTAATTTTAGGTAAGTTTAGTAGAACGGATAATTCATTGATTTTTCTAAGAAACTGCTTGTAAACTCATCAAAACCTCTCTCCTCGTAGGAGAGAGGCTTATTCACCCCCATTCCCTTGTAGGGAAGGGGGGCAGGGGGGTTAGGTTTGCGCGGATTCATCAGTTCCATGCAATACTTCTCAAATAGCTTCTAAGGTTCAGCATTATCTAGTTCCTTTCTGAATTCTGGATCGAATGTTGCTGATTCCCAATTTTTAGCTTGCCGTACTTGTTCAGGCGTTAGTTCTTTAGCCCCACTCAGGTCAGCATTACTCAGGTCAGCATTACTCAGCTCAGCATTACTCAGGTTAGCATCATTCAGGTTAGCCCCACTCAGGTCAGCATTACTCAGGTCAGCATTACTCAGGTCAGCCCCATTCAGGTTAACCCCTATATATTTACCCTCACTCTGGTCCAATCTAGTCAGGATTGCCCCATTCAGTTTAGCTCCACTCAGGTTAGCTCCACTCAGGTTAACCTTTTCCTCTTCAGATTTCAAAATATTTTTAAACGGTCCCTGGCGAGCGTTCTTAAGGTTAACATCTCTCAGGTCAACACCTCTCAGGTCAGCCTTATTTTCGTGAGCTTTCTGTAACTGAACTATTGTCAACTTCGCCCCTTTAAAGAGAACGCCTTCGAGTTCAGTGTCTTTGAGGTCAACGCCTTTAAAGTCAACCCCTTTCAGTGTCGCCCCTCCCAACTTCGCCTTTTCCAGCTTTGCTCCTTCTAGCTTCGCCTCTGTCAAGTCAGCCTCTGTCAAGTCAGCCTCTGTTAGATCGCTACCTCTCAAGTCAGCCTCAATCAATATAGCCTTCTTGAAATTAGCATTTTTTAAATTTGCATTCCGCAGGTTAATACCCGTTAAATCTGCATCTTTTGCCTCTAGCCACTCCAAATCCTCTCCTTCCTAGACCAATCTTTCCAATCCTAAACGAGTACCACCAAAAACTTTTTCGTTATCAGAGTTAATAATTTCCCAAGTGCGATACTTAGATTCGTAGTCAACTTCGATTAATGTATTAATCAGAAGAAATAAAGCACCAATAATCGATAGTTTCTCTAACTTCTCCAAAATCGGAAAAATATCTAAGTGAGCAATAGAATAGTTCAGAGATTCGATCCATCGTTCTATTTTGAGAAATTCCCAATCACGCAGCAAGTAAACCCTCAAAGAATTTCGAGATTCTTGGAAAAGGTGACTCTCATAGTATTTCTCAAACAGATGATTGTAAATATGGGGCGGAAGTTCAACATCTTTGGCTTTCTCAAAAAAATGTTCATTCCAGGTTTCTCGATCGGCCATCCCTTTGAGTTGGTAGAGTTCCTCTAGGGTGGTGTCGATATTTTTCCATTGCTCTTCTGATGCGTCAATATTAATTTCATTGTCAGATATTCCTTGTATTCCTGCAATGGTTGTTGAGCTGCTAATTTTCCAATTGCAGATGTTGGCATTTGTCAGATCGGCTTGATTGAGATTGGCACCTTGTACACAAGCACGCTCTAAAATAGCATTACACAATTTACTCCCTTGCAAATTAGCCAGGGATAAATTTGCATCAGTGAAATTAACCTCATTTAGTTGCGCTCCTGCCAAATTAGTCTGGGTTAGATCCGCATCTGTAAAGTCAGCTCCATCTAGCTTGGTATTACTCAAATCAACATACCGAAGATTAGCATTACGAAAGCTAGCTTGTTTCAGGTCTAATCCTGACAACTTCACCCGATACAGATTGAGAGAATCAAAATTTTTTGAGCTTAATACCATTTCTAATATCTCCGTCTACTATTTTATTATTCTTTACTTGAACAACCCAATTTCTGACTTTCGGATATTTCAGATAAGTATTACCAGTGGCAACACACTCTAATCCTTTCACTTGAGTCCAGATGGCGTAGTCCAACTTCGCCCCACGAAAATTGACACTTGTAAATTCAGCACCGCTGAAGTCAGCTTCTGTTAAATTTGCTTCACCAAAGTTGGTACTATTTATACATCTGAAGGAGACAGCTAAATCGCGAAATATAGAATATTGAGATTTGATTTTTTGAAGCTGAAAGGATTGCTGTTTTGCCTCAGCAATTTTGTTTTTTGTGAATATTAATATTAGCCACGAAACAAAAGATAAAACAAATAATACGAAGACAGACGGTAAAATTTCTATTATAGAATAAATATAGAATTCAAGAAAATAAGAATTAGGTTGACCATATTGAAGCCAGTCTATGAAAAAAATGATAATAGTTATTGAATTTGCTACTAAACAGGAAGTAAACAAAACAAACAATATCAACCCTAAAAAATCCAAAAATTGGTAAATCAATTTCTTTTTAATTCTTGCTTTTAACCAAGTCATAAACTTGTGAATATACAAAAATGAGCCAGGCAATAAAAATATTAGCCAGACGCTTATAGTAAGAACAAAAAATAATAACCAATTATTGATATTCCAATCTAAGTATGGGGTATAAGAAAATCCAAAGAAGATTAAATTGGTTGGTAATACAAGGTTAATAAAAAACCACCAACCCAGCCATTTTGCAGACCGTTCAGACCTCAAAGATAAACTAGCAAAATTGTAGTTTGATAGAACCAATAATGAAAACAACCAAACTATTACAATGAATGTAATTATGTCAAAAACTTTTAATTTGAAAATTGTTAAATCTGAATCAAATAAGTTACTTGGATTATTTTGAGTACATAAAAAATAGACCCAAAATAAAATTGATGAGACCCAAAATAGGCATTTTAGTATCCTTATTTTTTTAGCTTTTATAAGTTGCCACAACTTGAAAAGAATGTATAATTGCAAGGGAATTACAAGTATCGAAATAATCAAGTACAAGTAATAAATATCTGATGCAACTGAATTCAATAAATATGTACTCCAACTAGAAGCAAGCGAGAAAGCAAATATAGACATTCTTAGTCGGAAAAAAGCTTTGAAGATATTTATATAAGTTTCTCTATTATTGGCATCAAATAGAGTTGAATAGGCTGCAAGTGATAAAAATAGCAAAGATATAACTGGCAAATTAAATGTTATTGAGCTGAGAATTAATAACAAGTTACTTTCATCTAGTGGCTCTAGTTGTTGTGGTAAGTCTAGTTGGTTGAGGAAGTCTACTTTCTTTAGCAAAGACAGTAGGTTTGGGAAGTCTATTTTCTCTAGTAAGTCCAGTATATCAATGGATAAAAATGAAAAAAGAACACAACAAACAGACAAAAAGCTTAAGATTATCAAAACAGGAAAATTCTGAAATAATTGTCCTAAACTTCTCCAAGATTTACTCATCGAAAAACGATAAATTGGGGAAAGTAGAGAAACTGCCAATCCCCAAAACAATAGATTTCCGAATAGTCCCCATAAAGGCTCATTGAAAGTTTTCAGCCAAAAAGCCAATATTCCTAATACCCAAAAAAGCACAGCAATATTGCCCTGACTTTGAGATAGATGGATTAAATAACCTACAGGAATAAGGAGCGCTAATGAGAAAAAATCATTAGGATCATTATTGATTAAATCTATTTCACCTTCCCTAGAAAAAACCAATAACTTAATTACATTCATAGTCAGATATGCTGCAAAAAGCAAGAAGGCGAAAAACCAGGTATATGTTGTCCGATCGTTTTCACTTCCAGCTTTGATATCATGTAATATAGCTTTTACCATCCTAGCTCTTCTAAAATTTGTTCCTTTTAGATCGCATCCGGTAAAATCAGCTCCTCTTAAGTTGCATCCGGTAAAATTAGCTCCAGATAGATTATATCCAGCAAAAGATTGACCTCGCAAATCCAAATTGCTAAAATTTCTTTCCCCTTTGTTATATTCTTCGATTATTTTCTCAACTGACTTTTTTTCCCGTTTCTTTTGTTTTAATAAATTGCCTTCTGTTTCACTCATCCTCAATCTCAAAAAAGCTATCAAAGTATAATTTAGCGTTGCTGAATGAATTTGTAATTTTGCTACACCCGGAATGAAGTTTATAGATTTTAGCCATCTATTGTGATACCCATACATCAACAACAACGCCTATAATTGTAGCAGATAACAATCCTAAATTATTTCTCAAAAAAAACTGTAGGAGTTTGGTTTGCAAACCAAACTCCTACAAATATAGAGCAAAATTATTCGGAAACTAAATTACACTCTAACAGCATATATCGCTCCAATATTGCTACTACGAGGCAAACGAGAAAAAATGGCAAAACCAGCTTGACGCAAATAATCAGCTAATTTCTCAGGCCCTTTGTAATGCCATTCCATCATAATTACTTTGATTTGATTTAGTTGTCCTTTTGCCACTAAAGAATCAAATATTTCATACTCAGAACCTTCACAGTCAATTTTAGCAATAATATCCATATCTGGATGCTGAGAAATTATTGAATTTAGCTCTTCACTGATAGGTTTTAGACTAATTTCTTCTGTCGGTAAAGATTGATTTTCCAGATTTTTTTTTCGATTTTCTGTAACTCCTTCAACTCCAATACTTCCTCTTAATTCATTATCAAATTCGACCTTTACTGTTTTTTCTTCAGCAGCAACTCCATAACTAAATGGTTTAATTTTATGGGCAATTTCTGGGTTTAAATCAAAGTTATGCAATGCTTGATCGTAAGTAACTTTAAAAGGTTCGTAACTCCATACTGATTTGACATTTTCCTGCCTGGCAAAATACAGACTGGCCAATCCTGTATTCATACCAATATCTAACATAACTACAGGTTTTTCGTAGATACAATTATAAATTCCTAACCAAAAAATTTCCCAAATAATAGAAAGCTCTTCCTCAGTTTGAATATTGACTTTGATTCCCTCAACTTCTAAAATCAATTCATCATTTGCGCCTATAGAAAATTTAGCATTTAATTTTTTCTTGAGAAATTTTGCTTGATTTAATGCCTTTTTTGTCAGCAGAAAATCATATTTTTCCTTTTCAACATATATTTCCAGGGGTTTGAGAAATAATTTATCTGAACCAGGTTCAACTTGTACATCATTAAAACTCATATTGAACTCTGGAATTTTCTCTACCCAATACCAATTAGGTATCTTCTGGAAATTTTTCACATTTCTCAGAAAATTCTTAGTCTTTAACAATGGTTGTGTTAACACTATTATTATTCCTCTCAACTAAACAAACAGTCTCTTTGAAGCAAATAGAACATTAATGTTACTACTTTTACTTCCCACTAAACTTAATATAACACCCAGATGAAGAATTATGATCTTAATTATCATAACATAACTTTCATGGGTCATACTATAGCAATCCTATTTTAGTTGTAGTATTTTGGTGGTAGTTAGGAGTCAGGAGTCAGGAGTCAGGAGTCATAATTTCAAAGACTTTCAATTGAAATAAACTATTATAAAACTTGTTACAACCTATTTAGGATTGCTATATCATTGGTGTCAAAATTATTGAGATTAAATTTATAATTTTGAGACTAAATATTTGACATTTTCGACAGCTTCTGCATATCTATGTTTAGCCAAAGTAATTTCTTTTCCATCTGGCATTTCAAAAGTTTGCCCTTGCTCAGGAAGTTGATGTAAAGGAATCCCAAGAGATGCAGAGACTTTTCCTGAAGAATGAAAATCTTTGACATTGGTAACATAAGCAGTTTGCCATGTACTTAGACAATCTAATGAATTATTATTCTTAGTAAAATATTCAGGAAATTTTTGATATTGTTCATAGCAAAAACTAATTAATTCTTGTCTAATAGAATCATAGGCATTAGCCACACCTTTATTACTCGTGTAATTATTAAAAACAAATTGTTTTATTTTAGGTAATTTAAGCTCGAATCGCTGAACTTGTTTATTAAATGTGACAATATCACTGGCATATTTTTTGAGAGATTCTGAAGGATATTGTTCATAAAGTAACATTAAAATTCCTTGAATTCCTTTTAATGAAGTAAAATCAGCCATCATGGGAATTATTAAATAATCAGAAGAAAGTAACGCCATCTGTGTATATATCGAAAAACTAGGATTACAATCTATAAAAACAACTAATTCTTTGAATTTTTCCTTGTAAAATTCACTTCAACATAATCTTTTTATTGCTGTCATATAATCTTTCCATGCTGAAATTTTTGCTGGATTAATTACAGCATAATTAAGAGCTAAAGATAAAGATTATAAAAAAGAATCGCCAGCAATTAAATACAGATTTTCTAGAATATGCTCATTATAGAGAGACGCTCGAACTTTATAAGTAGAATTTTTTGGCAATGATTTGTCAGCATTACCTTTCAAAATCCAATCAACAAAACCTACTACATTACGTCTTTTGTAAGCTGATTGTAACTTTTGATTATTATCATATCCTTCCTTTCCACCCCCAAGCAAAAATTGAGATATATTAGCTTGAGGACACATATCAATAACTAAAATTTGCTTCTCTGGATTTTGTTCAGCATACAATATAGAAGCATTGGAACATAAAGTTGTTTTACCAACACCACCTTTATTATTGTAAAAAGCATAAACTTTTATCATCTAACACTTCGTCTTAATCGAATAATAGAAATTTTTATAAAAGATTTTTAAACCCTTATGAAACTTTTCCAAAATCAGTGTTTTTGGAGATGTCTAATAGAGTAATATAGCATATAGTAATCCTAAATAGGTTAGAAAATTTTGTCGTAGGGGTTTAGTATCTAAACCGAAGCCAAAATGGGATTTGGAAACCAAACTCCTACAGTACAAGTATGAAAATTACTATAGATTTACTTTGGGTCTAAATTTCTTTAAACGTAAAGCATTTGTCACCACAGAAACGGAACTAAATGCCATTGCTCCACCTGCAAGAATTGGATTTAATAACCAACCAGTTAAAGGATACAAAATACCGGCAGCAATAGGAATACCTAAAGTGTTATAAATGAAGGCAAAAAACAGATTTTGACGAATATTTTTCATGGTGGCACGACTGAGTTTAATTGCCGTAACAATGCCAGTTAAATCTCCAGAAATTAATGTCAGATCGCTAGCAGCGATCGCTACATCTGTACCTGTACCAATAGCTATTCCGACATCTGCTTGAGCCAATGCTGGAGCATCGTTAATTCCATCTCCTACCATCGCGACAATTTGATGGTTATCGCTTCTTTTTTTCTTTTCTAATTGCAGATTTTTGATAGTTTCAGCTTTTTGATCTGGCAGCACTTCAGCAAATATTCTTTTAATGCCAACTTCAGCAGCAATAGCTTCTGCTGTTTGGCGATTATCTCCTGTTAACATTACTACTTCTATTCCCATTTCTTGTAATGTTTGAACTACATTTTTTGAGGATGGTTTTAAAGTATCAGCAATGGCAAATATTCCTTCAATTTGACCATCAATTGCTATCCAGGCAGTAGTCTTACCATCAGCTTGTAATTTCTTTTGATGACTTTGCAAATTAGTAATATCAATTCCTAATTCATTCATCCAGCGAGAAGTACCAATTTGTACTAATCTATCTGAGACAATTCCTTGTACTCCCATTCCCGAAATTGCCTCAAATTTTTCTGGTTCTGCTAAAGGAAATTCTACTCCTTGAGCTTGAGCATATTCAACAATTGCTTCTGCCAAAGGATGTTCTGATTTTCGTTCAACTGCTGCTGCTATTTTTAACAATTTAATTTCATTTTCATTGGCAGTTCCTTGAGTAGTTATATAGTTAGTAACTTTGGGTTTTCCTTGGGTAAGCGTACCTGTTTTATCTAAGATAATTGTCTGAATTTTATGAGCAACTTCTAAACTATCTGCACCTTTAATTAATATTCCATTTTCTGCACCTTTTCCAGTTCCCACCATGACAGAAGTAGGAGTAGCTAATCCCAAAGCACAAGGACAAGCAATTATTAATACACTAACCATAGTAATTAATGACATGGTTAAATTACCAGTTATACTAATCCAAATCAGAAAAGTAGCGATCGCTATTCCCATTACAACGGGAACAAACCAAGAAATTACCATATCTGCTAGTTTTTGAATTGGTGCTTTTGAACTTTGTGCCTGTTGAACTAATTTAATTATTTGGGCTAATACTGTATCTTTTCCGACTCTGGCAGCCTCAAATTTAAAACTACCAGTTTTGTTAATTGTTGCGCCAATAACTTCATCTCCCGATTGTTTTTCTACAGGCAAACTTTCACCAGTTACCATAGATTCATCTACTGTGGAATTACCTTCTTTTATTACCCCATCCACAGGAATTTTTTCTCCAGGACGCACCAAAACCAAATCGCAAATTTTTACCTGTTCAATGGGAATATCTATTTCTTTTTCCTCTCGAATAACTCTAGCAGTTTTTGCCTGCAAACCCATCAATTTTTGAATAGCTGCTGAGGTTTGTTTCCGGGCGCGATGTTCGAGCAGTCTGCCTAATAAAATTAGAGTGATAATTACGGCTGCTGCTTCATAATAAACATCTGGATTTAATCCTTGCTTGGTAAAAAAATCTGGAAAAAATGTGGGAAATAAAGAATATAAATAAGCTGCCCCCGTACCAAGAGCAACCAAAGTATTCATATCTACAGAACGATTTTTTAATCCTTTTCCAGCACCAATAAAAAATGATTTACCGCACCAAAAAATTACAGGAGTAGTTAAGACTAATTGTAGCCAGGAGTTATGTAACCACATTGGTATCCAGGGAATATTTAATCCAGTCATCATCGGCAACGAACCAATAATTAAAATTCCACTAATAATACCCCCGACAACAACTTTATTTATCATTTGTCGTTCTATTCGGCGATTTTCTCTATCTTTTTCTGCCAGATTTATTGTTTCCTGAAGTGGTTTTGCTTTAAAGCCAATATCTGTTACAGATTGTTTAATTTTGTGTAAATTTGTTTTGTGGGAATTATACTTAACTGTTGCTTGTGCCATAGCAAAATTAACTTGACATTCTGCTACACCAGCTACATTTTCAATAGCTTTTTGAATTTTATTAGCACAGGCAGCACAACCCATACCTTTTAGTTCTAAGTATGTTATTTCCATAATTGCCTCCTGATGAGTAGGGAGAGAAATTATAGTGCTACACGCTAGGGAATAGGGAATAGGGAATAGGGAATATTAGACTCTAAAATGGTTTCAGGATTGATAAATCTCCTAACCTTAATGCGTAACACTATAAAACTAATATCTCTATAATAAAGTCTCCAGTCAAATGGAGAGTCAAGTAGTTTATTCGGTTTTTTTCAATAGATATAGCAATCTTATTTTAGTTGTAATATTTTGGTGGTAGTTAGGAGTCAGGAGTCAGGAGTCAGGAGTCAGAATTTTCAAAGCTTTCAGTTTAAATTAGCTATTATAAAACTTATCACAACCTATTTAGGATTGCTATATGAACTTTGACGTTATTCCGACTCCAAGACTGGGCTATGGGAAAGTTAATATAAAGTAAAGAATTAAAGCATAATTTACACTTGAAAAAATTATTGATGTTTTCCGTGAATATAAACATCTTATAGTGTTTGTCAAACTAATAGTCATCTCGGAAAAATATATAGGCTTTTTGCCAGAGTAGAAAATATCCGAGATTTTACAACTTAAATCATATTCCTATAAATGGTATAACACCAATTTGAGAAAAGAATGTTAGGAATAATAAGGGTGATAAAAAGACTTTACAGGAGATCCCTTTTGGACTAAGTAGAACAAGGAAAAAAAAGATGTTGGATATTTAGCTATAAAAAGCCTCAAGTAATTGATATGAAATATTTCCGAGCAAGTTTATAATTTGAGACATAAAGTACAAAATTTACCACGGTCTACTTAACAATATAAGTTATGAACTAATAAATGGCATCAAAGCCATTTATTCTGACTCCTGACTCCTAAAAAAAAATAGTATTTGTAGCAAACATTTATTAAATTGGTATAACATGGTAATTGTGCTAATCAATTAACATCAATATCAACAATAAAAATGAACAATAAAATAGCTATTTCCTGTACTCATGCCAATAAAATTTATGCTAATGGTACTGTTGCCTTGCAAGACATGAACTTGACAATTAATCAAGGAGAATTTGTAACTATTGTCGGGCCTTCTGGTTGTGGAAAAAGCACAGTATTACGATTAATAGCAGAATTAAGTGAAGTTAGTTCCGGCAAAATTGAATCAAATATAAATAAGGATAAAAATGAGTTAGCTTTTGTATTTCAAGAACCAGCTTTAATGCCTTGGTCTCATGTGATTGATAATGTACATTTACCTCTGAAATTAACAGGAAAATCTCTCAGAGAATCTCGCACAATTGTACAAGAAGCAATTAATTTAGTCGGATTAAATGGTTTTGAAAATTCTTATCCACGACAATTATCGGGTGGAATGAAAATGCGAGTTTCTATTGCTAGGGCGTTGGTAACTCAGCCAAGAATTGTTCTGATGGATGAACCTTTTGGTGCTTTGGATGAAATGACTCGTAGTAAATTAAATAGCGATCTATTAGATGTATGGCAAGAACGAAATTGGACTGTAGTTTTTGTGACTCATAATATTTATGAAGCTGTGTATTTATCCCAAAGAGTAATTGTGATGGCTGCCCGCCCTGGTAGAGTAGTAGCAGATGTTAAAATAGATGCGACTTATCCCCGTAATGAAAACTTCCGAATGTCGCAATTATGTAATGAATATTGTCGAGAAATTTCTAGTTATTTGCAAGTTGCAGTTCATTAATTAATAATGGATAATGGATAATGAATAATTACTTTTCCATAAACGCAAGATAATTGACGCTTAAGGAAAAAATTTATTTCTCTTAGTCAATTTAAAAGAGGAGGATTTTAACCGGAATTATTTAATTAATATTTACTAATTATCCATTAGTTAGTAAATATTTAGCTGTCAGTTATTGATTTATTGTTTACTGAAATATCTGGTATAATTCAACCAAATTCAGGATAAAAAACATGAGATTCATTAGCCCGAAAATAGATTATGTATTCAAAAAATTTTTTGGCTCCGAGGAAAGTAAAGATATCTTAATCAGTTTACTCAATGCCATTATTTATGATGGAGAAAAAACTATTCAATCTTTAACCATTATTAATCCTTATAATCCTGGTCAAGTGTTAACTTTAAAAGACACTTATTTGGATGTAAAAGCAGTCTTGGCTGATGGAAAAATTGTGGTAATTGAAATGCAAGTATCATCCATGACAAGTTTTGGTAAACGGGTAATTTATAACGTGGCGAAAGGATATGCAAATCAATTAAAAGCTTCTGATAATTATATTAGACTTAAACCAGTAATAGCTGTGACAATTACCGATTTCATTTTGTTTGAAAAAGCCCAGAAAATCATTAATAAATTTGTGTTTAAAGAAGAAACGGAAAATTTTCAATGTTTGGATGAGGAATTACGATTAGTATTTGTGGAATTACCCAAGTTCAAGAAAAAACTAGCAGAGTTAAAAACTTTAGCAGATAAATGGATTTATTTTCTCAAAGAAGCTTCTAGTTTTGATGAGATTCCGCCTTCATTAGAAGAAGTATCAGAAATAGAATGAGCTTTAAATTTAGCGAATCAAGCTGGTATGACTGTAGAAGAATTAGAAATAGCACAAAATCGGGCAATGGCATTACAAGATGAAAGAGGGAAAATAATTTTTGCTAAAGAAGAAGGGAGACAAGAAGGAAAAGAAGAAGGTAGACAAAATGAGGCGATCGCCTTAATAATGCGTTTACTGAAAAAGCGTTTTGGGGAAATTGATACGAAAACAACTAGCAAAATTGAAAATTTAACGATTGAAGAGTTAGAAAATTTGGGGGAAGATTTCTTAGATTTTAAGAGTATAAATGATTTAGAAAATTGGCTTAATATTTAAGCATTCAACTATTGCTGTTAGTGTCTGATCAAAACTGTATTTCAACCCCCCAATTTTGTTGGGAATAAGATTTTATGGAGACCAATATTTTAGATCAAATCCGGTAGCATCGGTAGAAAAAAGCGTAGAAACCGGGTTTGTTTTAAATGCCCCGCTATCAAACTTCTACCTCCGACAAACCCGGTTTCTGATAACACTTCTGTTGCCAAGCAGATTTGATATTATGGCGAGCAAGATGCTCGCACTTATAACTGAAATGACTGGATTATTTTGTTTCCTGTTTTTTCAATTTCACAAACACATCATAACTGGTTGTGCGACTATTACTAACAATAGATGTCACCCCAATAGACTCCATACCATCTACCCAAATTTTTTGATTTGCAGGTAATTGTGGAATAGAAAGATTTTGAGGATTGAAAGTTCGATTAATATCAATGAAAAAGTTACCATTAAAAGATTCTGACTCTAATGGTAGAGTTTCTTGTAAGACAACACTTTCCGCCATAGAATTTGTCGGTGCAGGCAATATTTGATTTTCCACAGATCCTCCCAAGGTGAAAAATGCCACATTCCCATTCAACCAACCACGAATTACAGTAAAACCACCAAATGGGGAAGTCCATTTCACCACAGGTTGTCCGCTAGCAACAGCTTCGCCTACTTCAAATTCTCTTTTCTTCATTGCCTCATCTAATTTTTTCAGAGACTCCTCGGCAGCACGGCGATCGCTTGCCTTCACCATAAACACAAACCCCGCAGCAAATCTTTGTAACTGATCCTTCTCTCTAGGAATAGGCAACAAAGACAAAGAATATTCTCCCGCCATCCAGTTGATAAATTCATTATCTAAATCCATCCCAATTCCATTCTTCACAGTTTGACGGAATGTATCTGGATTAATGGGAGCGATGGGATTAGCTGCTGCACCCTTGACATAATCAGACCACATTTTCTGTAAATTACTACCAGATATCATCATCAAAGCATTTCCAGGAACTCGATTTAACATTCCTGTCGCATTATTTTCTACAGTAAACTTTTTCTGACTATTTGGTTTGAGCCAAGAAATTGCTTTTAAATCTATACCTTCAGGAACTATGTTGACTGTTGCTGCCATTCCCTGGTTATCCTCAAGTTGTTTGAGATTTTCCTCAGACACAGGAGTAACAGATTTACTAGAAGTATAAGCAGCAGCAACAGGAATATTTACATATACCTGAGCAAAAGGTGCAGAAGTTTCCAGTGTTTGGAGCGCTTCTCTATAACCAGGAGCTTTTGCAAGAGATTCGTCTCCTTTATATATATCGATCGCTCGGTTTATTGCAGTTTGAGAATTAGTAACTACCAAAAACTTTCCTCCCAATGCTGCAACAGACATATCTTGTTTAGGTACTCCTTCTGTTTCTGTAATTTCAATACCTCTGTAGGTACGTTTAACTAATTTACCTTCTTTAAGGGAAGGCGGTTTGTCTAAAATTTGTTTAGCTGCAGTTGAATCGGCGATGGGCAATACCATCATAGTTGCTTGTTGAGCGGGGGGTGGTGGTGGAGAATCGGGAGTAGTTGGATTAGAAGGTTCTAAAGTAGATTTGCGTAAAAAAGCGATCGCTACTTCCTCGCCCACCCAAGGTTGAATATCTCGTTGATAATTATAGCCATAGGTAGTTAGGAAGCGATCGCGCAACTGCCCCAACAATTTTTGCAAAGCAGCTTTTGATTCAGGAGTGCCAAACTGTTGTAAATTTTCCCATTGAGTAGAGTCAGTAGAAAGATGTAAAGTCATCATTGCATCCTTGGGGACAACCTCGGCACCCACGGGCAAATTGTCTACTGTTTCTTCCGAAGATATGAGGATATAGCCAGCGACACTGCCGATAATCATTAAGCAGGCTGCTCCTATTAAGGTTAAAGGTAAGGTTTTATCTTGTTTTTTCATTCTTAAAAGTTAAATTAGGGAGTAGGGAATAGGGGGTTAGGAATTGGCAATAGATATTTGTCCAAATGGTATTATAGATATAATTTACGCTAATGGATTAAAGAGTAAGAATAATCAAATAAATCTCACTTCTGACTTCCAATATAATCTCTGGATAATAAGTGATAAAAAAGTTTTTGTTTGTAGTAGGGCTTTAGCCCATCCAATATAATGTCCGGATAAGTAAGTAATAAAAAAGTCTTTGTTTGTAGTAGGGCTTTAGCCCGAAGATAGATATTTCAATGGGCTAGAGCAACACTACGAACTTTTAATACTTTCCACCGGATATGATATAACTTCTAACTTCTAACTTGAAAATTATGACTTCTGACTTCTAACTTCTAACTTCTGACTTATGATTTGGAGGCCCTATCTAGAATCAATTTGCCGAGAATACACCCAATGGTGGGAGGTTTATACTCTGACGGATGTGGCAGGAAAAAAGTCTCTTCAGCAACGGCAAAATATTTCTCCACTGTTGGACTTGGGTTTGATGGTACAAACTATTGAGTCGGAGGAAAAACAGAGGGAACGTCCAGAAGAGAAAATTGAACGGTTGACGGTTTTGGAGGGTTTGCGGAAATATGCCCCCAATCATGTTTTATTGGTGGGAAGACCAGGATCGGGAAAATCTACTGCTTTGGCCAGATTATTGTTGGAGGAAGCAGATAAGGCTAAGTCTGGATCAAATGGCCAAATTCCCATTCTCATCGAACTACGCTACAGTCAAACTTCCGTACTTGACAGAATCCAAAAATTTATCCATAAACACCACCCCAACATAAATATACATACAGCAACTCTAGAAACTTTGCTCCATCAAGGTGAATTTTTACTGCTCTTCGATGGGTTTAACGAGATGGCATCGGAAGCGGCACGACAACAGGTGAGAATGTTTCGGCAAGACTACCCCAAAACTGCCATGGTGTTTACCACGCGAGATTTGAGTCTGGGGGGAGATTTGGGGATTGAGAAAAGGTTGGAAATGCTGCCTCTGACGGAATCTCAAATGCAGGAGTTTGTCTGTGCTTATTTGCCGGAGCATGGTGAAAAATTATGGCAGCAGTTGCAGGGGAGGTTGCGGGAGTTGGGGGAAACTCCCATGTTTTTGTTGATGTTGTGTTCGGTGTTTGGTTATAACAAAGTAATACCTGCGAATCTGGGGTTGGTGTTTCGGAGTTTTACTCAGAGTTATAGGAGTCGCCTCAAGCAAGATGTTCCGGTTGATGAAAGTTCAAGACGTTGGTGGGATAGGTTATTGCAGGAGTTGGCGTGGGTGATGACAAATGGGGAGTCGAAAACTGAGATTATGGTTGCTATTTCTCGGCAAAAAGCTGAGGAGGTGTTGGCAGAGTTTTTGCGAGAGGAGGTGGTAGCTCCGACTGACTGTGCGATGCGTTGGTTGGAGGATTTATTGGAGCATCATTTGATTCAGGTGGGAGATGATGGTGAGATTTCGTTTCGCCATCAGTTGTTGCAGGAGTATTATACGGCGGAAAGGTTGTTGTCGCTGTTGTCTGGTTTGAGTGACTATGAGTTGCAGTGGGATTATTTGAATTATTTGAAGTGGACGGAAGTTGTGGCGTTGATGTTGGGGTTGGTGGAGGATGAGGTGTTAGCGGTGCGGGTGGTAAGGTTGGCGTTGGAGGTAGATTGGTTTTTGGGGGCGAGGTTGGTGGGAGAGGTGCAAGGGAGGTTTCAGGAGCAGGCGTTTAGGGAGGTTGAGCGGTTGGAGTTGCCTGGGTTGGTGAAAGTTGAGTTGGCGGGGTTAACGAAGTCGGACGCTGCTGTTCCGGGGTTAGTTAAATTTCTAGAAGACTCGGACTCTGATGTGCGTAGGAGTGCAGCAGATGCTCTGGGTGAAATAGGTTCCGAAAAGGCAATTCCGAAATTAATTCCACTCATAGAAGACTCAGAGTCTGATATGCGTAAGAGAGCAGCAGAAGCTCTGGGTAAAATAGGTTCCGAAAAGGCAATTCCGGGATTAAATCTACTCCTAAAAGAATCTGACTCTATCGTGCGTAGTATTATAGCATCAGCTCTGGGTAAAATAGGTTCCGAAAAAGCAATTCCGGGATTAAATCGACTCCTAAAAGACTCTGACTCTATTGTACGTACGAGTGCGGTATCAGCTCTGGGTAAAATAGGTTCCGAAAAGGCAATTCCGGGATTAAATCGACTCCTAAAAGACTCTGACTCTATTGTGCGTACGAGTGCGGTATCAGCTCTGGGTGAAATAGGTTCCGAAACTGCAATTCTGAGATTAATTCTACTCCTAGAACACTCAAACTACGATATCCGTAGCAGGGCAGCGGAATTTCTGTATCAAACAGGTTCAGAAACAGCTCTTCGCCACTTAATTTCACTCCTGGAAGACTCAGATTCTGATATACGTTGGATAGCAGCACTAGCTCTAGTTAACATTGGCTCGGAAACTGCCATCCCTAGATTAATTTTACTCCTAGAAGACTCTGACTTTATTGTGCGTAGTAGTGCAGCATTAGCTCTGCGTAAAATAGGAATAAGCTCTGAAAAGGCAATTCCAGGATTAATTCAATTATTAGAAGACGCTGACTCTTTTGTCCGTTATAGTGCAGCATCAGCTTTAGGTAAAATAGGTTCTGAAAAGGCAATTTCGGGACTAATTCAATTGTTAGAAGACTCTGACTCTGATGTGCGTTATAGTGCAGCATCAGCTCTGGGTAAAATAGGCTCCGAAACTGCCATCCCTAGATTAATTTTACTCCTAGAAGACTCTGACTTTATTGTGCGTAGTAGTGCAGCATCAGCTCTGGGTAAAATAGGCTCCGAAACTGCAATTCCTAAATTAATTCCACTTCTAAAAGAGTCAAACTTTATTGTGCGTAGTAGTACAGCAGAAGCTCTGGGTAAAATAGTTTCAGAAACTGCTGTTGCGCCATTAATTTTACTCCTAAAAG